>JANLQC010000456.1:0-1727 GCA_031367575.1 Betaproteobacteria bacterium
CATCGGCTGGCACGAGGCGCGTGTGCCGACCATCGCGACCTCGGTGCCGCGCGGCGCATTTGCATGGGTGACGAAAAAAATGAAGGGTGAAGTCGGCATTCCACTCATCACCACCAACCGCATCAACGCGCCCGATGTCGCGGAAAAAATCATCGCCGATGGATTTGCCGACATGGTGTCGATGGCGCGGCCATTGCTCGCTGACGCCGATTTTGTCAACAAAGCGGCCGCCGGCAAGGCCGATGAAATCAACACCTGCATCGCCTGCAATCAGGCTTGCCTTGATCATGTGTTTCAACGCAAAGTGGCGTCGTGTCTGGTCAATCCGCGCGCGTGCCATGAAACCGAATTGGTGTTCCGCCCGGCGCAGAAGAAGAAAAAAATCGCCGTCGTCGGCGCGGGACCGGCCGGGCTAGCGTGCTCAACTACGCTCGCGGAATGTGGACACAGCGTGGACTTGTTCGATGCCGCCGCTGAAATCGGCGGGCAATTCAACATGGCCAAAGTGATTCCCGGCAAGGAAGAATTTCATGAAACACTGCGTTACTTCCGCAAAAAAATCGAAACCACCGGCGTGAAACTGACGCTGAACAAGCGCATGTCAGTCGATGATTTGAAAGGCTACGACGACGTGATCCTCGCCACCGGCGTATCACCGCGCAACCCGAAAATTCCCGGGCAGGAGTTGCCGCATGTGTTGTCCTATATCGATGTGTTGCTGCACAAGAAACCGGTCGGCAAACGTGTCGCGGTGGACGGCGCGGGCGGCATCGGTTTCGACGTCGCCGAATTTCTCGTGCACGAAGGGCATTCACCGACGCTTGACCTTGATGCGTGGCTGAAAGAATGGGGGGTCGCCGATCCATCGACTGCGCGCGGCGGCGTGGTCAAGCCGCACGTCACCCCCGCCACGCGTGAAGTCGTGCTGCTGCAACGCAAAGCCTCGCAACCCGGTAAAGGGTTAGGCAAAACCACCGGCTGGATTCATCGCGCGGCGTTGAAAAAGAAAAAGGTGGAGATGATTGCGGGGGCGAATTACGAGGGAATTGACGCTAAAGGGATACACATTACGTTCGGCGAAAAGCGCGAGAACCCCACGTTGATTGAATGCGACAACATCGTTCTTTGTACGGGGCAGGAGCCGTTGCGCGAATTGCAGGCACCGTTGGAAGCGGCGGGGGTGAACGTGCATCTGGTCGGTGGTGCGCTGGAGGCGGGGGAGTTGGACGCGAAACGGGCGATTGATCAGGCGACGCGGTTGGCGGCGGGGCTGTAGATGGCGGAAGGTGTGGGTCGAATTGCGCGCACTTGAGCCGTTGCAAAAGCGGTTGCCTGGCGTCGGTCTGATACCTAAGCGCCTTTGAATTTCGGTCATCGAATCTCGGCCCGGTGAAGCGGCTTGCCACACACCAATGCTGTAGCATTGAGCAAAGGCCAGAAAGTGAAAGAAACGCAAACACGAGAACTGGTGCGGCGTTTCAGGCATTTGTGGCTTGGGTGGCGCTCTGGCGCTAGGGTTTTCGATCGCAACGGCCCGCCCATTTTTTGGGCTGTGCCTAAAAATAAAACGGCAAACAAGGCAAATGGATCAAGCCACGCACAACAAAATCGTCTCGTTCATCTGGGGCATCGCCGACGATGTTCTTCGCGACCTTTTCAAGCGCGGCAAATATCCGGATGTAATTCTCCCCATGTGCGTCATCCGGCGCATGGATGCCGTACTCGAA
>JANLQC010000460.1:0-11012 GCA_031367575.1 Betaproteobacteria bacterium
CTATCTGGTGCGCGATCTGCTGACCCACGCAGGTGTTGCCGCCCATGTCTTCAACGAGCATGCGATGGCGGCGCTGGGTGAAACGGCGATGGGCTCGGCGTATCCCCAAGTCTGGATCGCGCAGGAACATCAGGAGCGGCATGCGCGCAGCGTCATTGGCGAATATGAAGCGCGGCCTCTGTCAACGGCGACCAAACATTGTTTCGCCTGCGGTGAAAAAAGTCCTGACGGGTTTGAAATTTGCTGGAATTGTGCGCTGCCGTTTGCGCTTGAAGCCTAGCGCAGCGCAACGATGCGGCTGGATTACGCCTTCAACGAGAATGGTGTGAAATTGGTATTGCGGTCGTAGAAATCCTCATTTTCCACTCGCTTCAACCAGCCGACAATCTGGTATGTGACCGGCGTAAACGCAACTTCGACGCCGACCTTGGTGATGAATTGCGCCAGCATTACCATCGGCAGTTTGTCATCGGGAATGATGCCGGTGCCATAGAACGCGAGCGGGTAGAACAACAGTGAATCCACACCCTCGCCGAAAATTGTCGAACCGATGGTGCGCGACCAGAGCGCCCTCCCCCCGGTGATGATTTTCATTTTGGCGAGCACGAATGAATTGACGAATTCGCCGCAGGAAAACGCGATCAACGACGCCAGCGCGATGCGCCAGGTCGAACCGAATGCCGTTTCATAGGCGGCCTGATTTTGCCAGAACGATGCCGGCGGCAATGCCACCACCACGTACGCCATCACGGACGCAAACGCGAGCCCGGCAAAGCCCGCCCAGATGACGCGCCGCGAGCGCGCATAGCCGTAGACTTCGGTGAGGATGTCGCCGAACACGTACGAGATCGGGAAGAACAACACACCTGCACCGAAGGTGAGTGTGCCCAGCAGCGGCGCATCGATTTGCGCAATCTTGGCCGGCCCAATGAGATTGGAACAAACCAGAATCACCACGAAGGCGACCATCACGAATTCGTAGTAGCGGTAGTTGCGGATCGGGGAATTTTCCGGGGGTGCGTTGATCGGTTTCACGTTCGCCTTTTCAATTCAAAACATAACATTGTCATTTTGCGCGGGAACGCTGGCGCGCCATTTCAAACAGGCAAATCGCGCCCGCCGCCGCCGCGTTGAGCGATTCAATTTTGCCCGGCATCGGAATCGTCACGCGGTGGGTCGCGGCATCGATCAGTGGCGGCGTCAGCCCGGCACCTTCATTGCCAATCAGGATCGCCGTCGGGCCGGACATGTCAACGTCATACAAACGCGCCACGCCCGCACCATGCGGCACCAGCGCCAGCGATTGGCCTTGATAATCGCCAATGAGCGCCAGCACATCGACACCCTCGACGATATTCAGCAGAAAATGCGCGCCCTGCGCCGCCCGCAATACCTTCGGCGACCAGGCGAATGCACTGGTTTTCGACAACACAATTTCGCGAATGCCGGCCGCGGCCGCACTACGCAGCATCGAACCGACATTGCCGGGATCCTGTACGTCTTCAAGCACCAGCATCGTCGCATCAAGCGGCAGCGCATGCGCAACCGGTGTGGCCACCATCGCCATCACAAATGCCGGGGAATCGAGACTCGATGCCTCCGCCATCAATTTGTCGGCGAGAATATTCACGCTGCGCGGTGCCGTATCGACCAGCAGTTCGATGACCTCGATGCGCGACACGGCCGACTCGGCAATCGCAATGGCATGGGGTGGGCCGCACGCGTCGATGTAGGCGCGCACCAGATGGTTGCCATCGAGTACCGTCAGCCCCACTTTGCGCCGCTCACGCGATGAATGGGCGAGTGCCACAAGCTGCTTGACGAATGGGTTGTCGCGCGAGTGGATGGCCTTCATCTGGCGGATCGTTGTTGCACAAGTAGGGATAGTAAAACCCCAGCACTGGCGCGGATTTCAAGCCGTTTTCGTCCGGAATGCCGCACCAGTGCTAGTGTTTTGTCACAGAAATCCATTTTCACGTCAGCCCGCCAACAACCGCAATTGCCGCTTCGCCTCGCGCACCGGCGCGAAACTGACGCGATGAATCTCGCAAGGGCCTTCGCGGTAAAGCGCCTCAAGATGTGCGCGCGTGCCATAGCCTTTGTGTCGTGCGAATCCATACTGCGGAAAGCGCAAATCCCATACTCGCATATTGTCGTCGCGCGCGGTTTTGGCGAGAATCGATGCGGCGGAAATTTCGGCAATGGTGCGATCACCCTCGACGATCGCGCGGCTCGCAATATCAATTTTTGGCACATGCAGTCCATCCACCAGCACTTCATCGGGCCGCGTCGATAGTCCTTCGACTGCGCGTTTCATGGCCAGCAACGTCGCTTGCAGAATATTGATCGCATCGATTTCCGCCACACTGGCGGTGGCAATGAAATAGTCCAGCGCATACCGTTTTATTTCGGCGGCGAGAACTTCGCGTCGCTTGGCCGAAAGCGTTTTTGAATCCGCGAGTCCGCTAATCGGCCGGCGCGGATCGAGAATCACGGCCGCCGCAAAAACCGCCCCCGCCAGCGGGCCGCGACCGGCTTCATCGACGCCACAGCGCATTCTGTCAGGCAAGAAAGACTCCTCAGGCTGGCGCAATTTTCGCATCATTCGCCACCAGAAATGGCCTCAACACCTCGCGCACACGCTCGCCATTGTTGACCGCCAGCGCGGCGTGAATCTCGCCAAAGCGGGTACGCAATGCGTTGGCCGCGTCGCGATGGTTAAGCCAATTGCCGAGCGCGCGTGCCAGATTTTCCGGCGTCGCGTCGTCCTGCAGCAGCTCCGGCACCAGCCATTCGCCGGCCAGAATATTCGGCAATCCCACATAGGGAAGGTAGGCTTTTTTCTTCATCAACTTGTAGGTGGTCGCGGAGAGTCGATAGGCGATCACATGCGGGCAGCGCAGCATTGCCGCCTCCAGCGTGGCGGTACCGCTCGCGACCAACGCAACGTCGGCGGCGGCCAACGCAAAATTGGCGTGCCCAAACAATATCTGCATCGGCAAGTCCTGCGCGCCCAGCTTCCAGCGCGCCTGCTCAAACATCTCGCGTGTTTCGCGGGTGGTGAGCGGCACCAGAAACCGTGCGGCGGGAAAATCACGATGCATCACTTTGGCCGTTTCGATGAACAGTTCCGCATGGTAATCGAGCTCGCTCTGGCGGCTGCCTGGCAGGAGCGAAACAATCAGTTCGCCCGGCTTGATGCGCAACTGCAGGCGCGCATTGTCGCGTTGCGGCGTCTGCGCAATTTCATCCGCGCTTGGGTGCCCGACAAACGTTGCCGGGATGCCCGCCTTTGCATAAATGGCCGGCTCAAATGGAAACACCGTCAGCATGTGATCCACCGATTCGCGGATCTTGTCGATGCGTTCGCCGCGCCATGCCCAAATGGACGGACTGACATAGTGAACTGTCGGGACTCCCGCACGTTTCAGCGTGCGCTCAAGGCCCAGATTGAAATCCGGCGCATCGATGCCGATGAACAGCGCGGGACGCTCGTTCAGCATGCGGTCACGCAGGCCGCGGCGGATGGCAACAATTTCGCGAAAACTTTTGAGCACTTCCAGATAGCCGCGCACCGCGAGCTGTTCCATCGGGTACCAGGAAGTCGCGCCGGCCGATTGCATTTTCGGCCCGGCAATGCCGACGAATTCAAGATGCGGGTGTTCGGCCTTCAGCGCCTTGATCAGCAGGCTGCCGAGCAAATCACCCGACGCCTCGCCCGCGACAATGCCGATTTTCATTGTTGGAATTTTCAGCGCACGATGCCGCGCGTGGACGCGCGCAGAAAATCGGCGAGTATGGTCAACTCCGGCGCAGACTTCGCATCGGTTTCAATTTGTGTCCGCGCGTCGGCAAGCGTCAATCCGGATCGATAAATCGTCTTGTATGCACGTTTGATGGCGGCGATTTGTTCAGCGGAAAAATTGCGCCGCTTGAGGCCTTCGGCATTGATGCTCACCGCCGACAGGGGATGGCCGCCAACGGTGACGTAAGGCGGAACATCCATCAACACCACGCTCGACACGCCGCACATGACGTGCGCGCCGATCCTGACATATTGATGCACACCGGTGAATCCGCCGAGCGTCGCCCAGTCGCCGACATGCACATGTCCGCCAAGCTGGGTGCAATTGGCGATGGTGGTGTTGTCGCCGATCCGGCAATCGTGCGCGACATGCACATACGCCATCAGCCAGTTGTCACTGCCGATCCGGGTGACGCCTTGATCCTGCACGGTGCCGCGATTCAGGCTGCAATATTCGCGGATTGTGTTGCGCTCCCCGATCTCAAGACGGGTCGGCTCGCCCTGATATTTTTTATCCTGATTGGCTTCGCCGATCGAGGTGAAATGGAAAATGCGATTGTCGCAACCAATGCGCGTATGCCCGGTGATGACGTTGTGATGGCCAATGGTGGTGCCGTCACCAATTTCAACGTCGCCATCGATGACCGTGTAGGCACCGACGGTAACATTCGCGCCTAGTTTCGCGCGCGGATCGATGAGAGCGGTCGGATGGATACTCATGAATCGGGCGGCAACATTATTGGGGGATGAGGGTTCGTTGCGTGCAAAGCAGCGTCGCTTCGCAGGCGATCTTGCCTTCGACGCTCGCCTTGACGGCGTACTTGACGAGGCCGCGCTTTTCCATCAGCAGCGTCGACTCCAGCATCAACGCGTCGCCCGGCACCACCGGCCGCTTGAAACGGGCGTCGTCGATGCCGACAAAATAGAACACGGTATTGTCGTCAGCCTGCTGCCCGCTCGATTTCAGCGAGAGCAGGCCCGAGGCTTGCGCCAATGCCTCGATGATCAGCACGCCCGGCATCACCGGAAAGTGCGGAAAATGCCCCTGAAAAAACGGCTCGTTGATCGTCACATTCTTCAACGCCCTGATGCGTTTCATGGGTTCAAATTCAAGCACGCGATCAACCAGCAGGAACGGATAGCGGTGCGCCAACAGTTTCTTGATTTCGGAGATGTCCATGCCGGAAGAAGCGTCGCTCATTTTGAGTTCCCTTTATTCCCTTTGATCGCGTCCGCCATCGCGCCGAGCCGCCGCAGATGCACGGCATTCTTGAGCCATTCCTCATGTTTCATCAGCGGCATTGACGCGGTGTAAGTTCCCGCCTCGGTAATGGATTTGGTCACCAATGTCATCGCCGAAATGACGGTGCCATCGCAAATATCCAGATGGCCAAGGATGCCGGCCGCACCGCCAATCATCACGTGTTTGCCAATTGTCGCGCTGCCGGCAATGCCGACGCAACCGGAGATGATGGTGTGATCGCCGATCTTGCAATTGTGGCCGATCTGGATTTGGTTATCGAGTTTCACGTCGTTGCCGATGACGGTATCATCCATCGCGCCGCGATCTATGGTGGTATTGGCACCAATCTCAACATCGTCGCCAATGATGACACGCCCGGTTTGGGGAATTTTCACCCAGTTTCCCGCTTTCGCTTTGGAACCATCGGTCGAAAAATCGGCCGCGAAACCAAAGCCGTCGGCACCAATTACAACACCGGAATGCACGATGCATCGAGCGCCAATGATGGTTCGTGCATACACCGTCACGCGCGCATTGAGGCGCGTGTGGGCACCAATGGCCACCCCATCGCCAACCACCGAACCCGCGCCAATCGAGACTCCTTCACCGATGTCGGCACCGGCACCGATGGAAACGAATTCGGCGATGGCCGCACTCTGCGCCACGCGCGCGCTGGCATGGATGGCGGCGCCTGGATGGATGCCCGGCGTGATGGTTGGCAGCGGATTGAACAACTGCGCGACACGCGCGAAATAGGCGTAAGGATTGGCGGCGACGATGCGCGGCATCGACGTGGCATCACGATCCCTGATGCCAACAATGACGGCACCGGCACCGGTGGTGGCCAATTCCGCGCGATATTTCGGGTTGGCCAAGAAAGTGATTTGTGATGCATCGGCCGACGCGATGGTGCCGACACCGGCAAGCGGCGCGCTCACTTCGCCGATGACTTCGCCGCCTAACTTCTGTTGGAGATCGCGCAGATACATGGCGACATTTTCGCACGCGGCGGGCCGGAATGACGATTCCAACCGGGCGCGAAGTTTGGATTTCGTTCGGAATTTGTCCGGCTTGCAGGCCCGACACAAACCGGGCTCACGCCCTTATTTTTCGGCGAGCGCCTTGATTACCTTGTCGGTAATGTCGATCTTGGCGCTCGCATAGACGGCTTCCTGAAAGATCAGGTCGAATTTCTCTTTTTCCGCGATCCCGCTGATGACTTTGTTGGCGCGCTCTTGCAGCGAGGCAAGTTCTTCATTGCGGCGCAGGTTGACATCCTCGCGGAATTCGCGTTGCAGGCGTTGCACATCGCGGGCAATCTGCGCAAGCTGGCGTTCGCGCGCGACGCGGTCGGCTTCCGGCAACGTGACCGATTCCTTTTGCAGTGTCGCTTCCAGTTCGCGGCCCTGCTTTTCCATGCGATCAAGCTCGGCGCGGCGCGGCGCAAATTCCTTGTCAAGCTTGTCCTGCGCACGTTTGGCGGGCGAAGATTCGCGCAGAATGCGCTCCTGATTGACGAAGCCAATCTTGAGTTCGACCGCACCGGCAAATCCACCACACGCAACGATCCCGGCAGTCAGGAGCATCAACTTTGAAGCGCGAAGCCACCCATGCATTTTCATGACATTACCTTTCATACCTCTTCGCGCCTCTTTTTGAGTCGCGAATATCAGAACACCCGTCCCAGCAGGAACTGGAAACGCTCCACTTTGTCTTCGGGTTTTTGCTTCAGCGGTTTTGACAGGCTGAACTTCAACGGTCCCACCGGCGAGAACCAGCTTACGGCAAAGCCGGCCGAGCTGCGCAAATCGGTCAATCGAAGCTTATCGCCCGCACCAAAAACATTGCCCACATCGATAAAGGTCGAGAGGCGCACTGACTTGTCGGTTTTCACACCCGGCATCGGGAACAGCAATTCAAAATTACCCACTATACGCCGGTTGCCGCCGACGAAATCGCCGTTGGCGTCGCGTGGGCCGAGCGAGCTTTGCTCGAAACCGCGCACTGAATCGACGCCGCCCGCATAAAAATTCTTGAAGAACGGCAGCGGTTTGCCTGAGTAGCCGTTGGCGATGCCGAATTCGGCATTGGCGCTCAACACAATCGGGCCCCACACCGGTTTCAGCCACTGCGCCTTGGTCTGTATCCGATAGTATTTGATGTCACCGCCCGGCAGGCCGATTTCCGCGCCGGCCTCCAGCACGTAGCCGCGCGACGGAAAATAAATGCTGTCGCGCGTGTCGCGGCCGAACCCGAGCGAGCCGCGAATGGTATTGCTGTGCGAACCGAACGTGTTCACGTAATCGAGATAGCGCCGCGGACTGGCGGCATCGAGCGTGAGATCATTGCGCTCATAGCCGACGCCGAAATTGATGGCGTCATATTCGGTCACGGGCACGCCGTAACGCACGCCGACACCGGTCGATTTCGATTTGTATTCGCCGGTCGTCAATGAGGCGGTGTTCAGGTCGCGGCGATAGACATCGAAGCCGCGCGAAATGCCGTCGGCGGTCCAATACGGATTCAGGTACGAGACTTCGTAGACCTTGCTGATGGTGCCGCTGTTAATGCGAAACGATAGCTGGTTTCCGCTGCCGAAAATATTGGCCTGCGAGACCGACGCCGACAATGTGAGCTTGTCCGCGCTCGAATAACCCACACCGAATTGCAAACTGCCGGTGTTGCGTTCCTTGACCGTGACGTTGAGATCCACCTGATCGGCGGTACCGGGCACGGCCGGCGTTTCGACGTTGATGTCCTCAAAAAATCCAGTGCGTTCCAGACGCTCTTTGGAACGATTGATTTTGTCGATTGAATACCAGCCCGCTTCGAGCTGGCGCAGTTCGCGCCGCACCACTTCGTCGCGGGTACGCGAGTTGCCCTGCACGTTGATGCGCCGAACGTACACGCGCCGGCCCGGATCGACAAACATGGTGAATGACGCGACCTGTTTGCTGCGATCGGGATCGGGTACCGGATTGATGTTGGCGAATGAATAACCGTCGTTGGCCAAACGATCGCTGATGGCCTTGACCGAATCGACAATTTTCTGCCGCGAAAAAGTTTCACCCGGCCGGAACAGCAATAGCGCGCGCATCTCGGCTTCGGGGATTTTCAGCTCACCCGAGAATTTGATTTCGCCCAGCTTGTAAACCGGACCTTCCGTGATCGCCAGCGTGATGTAAATTTTTTCCTTGTCAGGCGTGATCGATACCTGTGTGGAATCGATATTGAATTCCAGATAGCCGCGATTCAAATAGTACGAGCGCAGCTTTTCGAGATCACCGGACAGTTTTTGTTTGGAATACTGGTCTTCCTTGGTGAACCACGAAAACCAGCCGCCGGTCGAAAGTTCAAACTCCTTCAGCAACGTGCTTTCCGAAAATGCTTTCGCGCCAATGATGTTGATGTCAACAATTTTCGAGACTTCGCCTTCTTCGATCGTGAAGGTCAACGAAACACGATTGCGCTCCAGCGGCGTCGCGGTGGTGGTGACTTTGGCGGAATAAAAACCGCGGCTCGTGTATTGGCGCTTGATTTCCTTTTCGGCGCGGTCAAGCACCGAGCGATCAAAAATCTTTGCCTCCGAAATGCCGACCTGTTTCAGGCCGTCCTTCAGGTTTTCCTTGGTGAACTCTTTCGCACCGACAATTTCGATTTGTGATATCGACGGACGTTCGACGACAAACACCACCAGCACGTCGTTTTCCACTTCAAGCCGAACGTCGGTGTAAAAACCGGTCGCGTACAACGCCTTCAATGCGGCCGCCGCTTTGTCGTCGTCCATTTGCTCGCCGACTTTCACCGGCAGGTAGCAGAACACGGTGCCCGCCTCGGTGCGCTGCACGCCTTCGACGCGAATATCTCGGATGGTAAACGGCTGGATGGCCAGCGCCGCGACCGAATACACCGCAGTGAGGAAAGTGGCGGCCAGTGCGGCAAGCAATGATGAAATTTTTTGGGATTTTTTGTATGACTGGGGCATCAGGGATCTAACCGGTGAGGAGGCGGTGAATGTCGTTGTAGATGGCGAAGGCGGTCAAGCCCAACAGCAGGGTCAAGCCGACCTGCTGGCCGATTTGCATGGTCCGGTCCGAAACGGGACTTCCCTTGAGAATCTCGGCCATATAATACATCAACTGCCCCCCATCCAAGACCGGGACGGGCAGCAGATTTAGCACGCCCAGCGAGACACTGATCAGGGCCAAAAAGTTCACATACGGTATCCAGCCAAGCATTGCCGATTGCCCTGCATAGTCGGCGATGGTAATCGGGCCGGACAGATTTTTCCAGGATATGTCGCCGACCAGCATGCGGCCCATCATTTTCAGGCTAAAGGCCGACATGTCCCACACCTTGGCAATGGCGAGAGGAATCGATTCCAGCGGGCCGTAACGCACCAAAATTCGCAGTTTTTCCAGCGCCGCCATGTCCACGCGCGGCTTGACCCCGATGCGCCCAAACGACTTGCCATTTTCGGTGATTCGCTCCGGCGTCACCGTGAGGTCAATGGTGCGCCCGCTGCGCGCGACGCTGACACTAATGGGCGTCTCCGGTCGCGCCACAATGGCCTCGACAAAGGATTCCCATTTCGACACCGGCTGGCCCGCGACCGCGATGACGCGGTCACCCCCCTTCAATCCGGCCTTGTCGCCCGCCCCGCCCGCGACCACTTCTTCGATCACCGGTTCCAGCTTCAGGCGATACGGTGCCAAACCGACTTTCGCCAGAAAATCGCGGTCGAGATCGTCTGCGCCAATCGATTCCAGGCTGAGCCGCCGCGTGTACTTTTGACCTGGTTCCGTTTGTCCTGTCGATGGTTGCCGTTGGGCACCATTGCCGTCTTCAACTTCAATCTCAACGACGCTGCGCTTCACCGCCTCTTCCAGCAGCGCCATGCGCGCATCGCCCCAGGTTCGGGTGATGCGCTCCCCCACCCGCGTGATCATTTCAAGCTCGGCAAATCCGGCGCGCGCCGCAACCGAATTGGCCGCCGGTGCCGCCAGATACGGTTTGGCCCCGGGAATGCCGCTGACAAACAACGCCCAATAGAAAATTGCGGCCAGCAGAAAATTCGCGATCGGCCCGGCCGCGACGATAAATATGCGCTGCCAAACCGTTTTATTGTTGAAGGCGCGCGTGGCGTCTTTTGGGTCAACCATGTTGTCGCGCTCGTCGGCCATTTTCACGTAACCGCCGAGAGGAATTGCCGCGATCACCCATTCGGTTTGGTCCGGCCCGCGCCGTGATAGCCACAGCGGACGGCCAAAGCCGACCGAGAAGCGCAGAATTTTCACGTCGCAACGCCGCGCCGCCCAATAGTGTCCGAGTTCGTGAATGGTCACGAGGACACCGATGGCGATGAAGAATGCAACCACGGTAATCAATAGGCTCACGTGCGATGTCCGGAATTATTCAGCGGCACTGCGTTTGAGCCGCGAAACTGCAATACGTTCATACGCAGAATGTCGGGCGGCGGCATCGGCGGCCATTACGTCGCCGAGCGTTTCAGCCTCACCGATGTCGGCAGCGGCCAAAACATCCTCGATCACGCGCGGAATGTCGAGAAACGACAGGCGTCCGTCGAGAAATGCGTCAACCGCGATTTCATTGGCCGCATTGAGGATGGCCGACGCCGTGCCGCCGCGCGCCAGTGCGTCATAGGCGAGGCGCACACACGGAAAGCGCTGCAAATTGAGGGGCTCGAATTCCAGTTTTCCGGCCTTGGCGAGATCGAGCGGTGACACACCCGCCGCGATCCGTTCGGGGTAGCCCAACGCATGGGCAATCGGGGTTCGCATATCAGGGTTGCCCATTTGCGCGAGCACCGAGCCATCGAGATACTCGACCATCGAATGAACGATGCTCTGCGGATGAATCAGCACGTCGATCTGATCCGGCGTGGCATCGAACAACCAGCGCGCCTCAATCACTTCGAGGCCCTTGTTCATCATCGTCGCCGAA
>JANLQC010000484.1:0-1886 GCA_031367575.1 Betaproteobacteria bacterium
TTTCGTTTCGCAAATCAAGATCAGTAACGATTCCCGTATGAAGGCGAAGGCGCGCGAACGCTGGGCCGCACTTCGACATTCACCGGCATCGTCTGACCCGGATCATAGGCGAGACGCGTGGTGTAGTCGCGATTGCCGTAGCGATAGCGCACATCGTAGCCGCGCACTTCTTCGCGATAATCGTTGACCACATTGCAACGCTGCACGTCGCGGGTAACCGGCACGCGCTCGACATCGTAGGCGGCGCGGCGGTAGTAGCTGTCGCTGCTGCCGTTGTAGCCTCGATTGTCGCTGCGGCTGTCATTCTCGATGCTATGACCAATCAGTCCGCCGATCACGGCACCCGCCGCCGTGCCGCGGTCGCGGCCACCGGAACTGTTGCCGAATTGATGGCCGACCACGCCGCCGATGATGGCACCCAGCACGGTGCCTGCGCCGGTGTTTTCGCGGCCGCTGCCTGAACTCACGTAGTTGCGCGATTCATTGTATGAATCGGGCTGGACGCGGCGCACGCGGCGTTCGTCGTAGGTCGAGACCTGTTCATTGAAACACTCGCGGCGCGGCGCAGAAACGCGCTCGTATACCGGCGTCGATGAAATCACGGTGGCGACGTCGGCGTATTCAGCCGCAGTCGCGGTGGTGCCAAGACCCAGCGTGGAGAGGACGGCAACGGCAAGTATCGCTTTCATTTACGGGCTCCTGTTGAAAAAGGGTGAAACGTGCCCGAAAAACGATGTGGCGGCGAATCCGGTTGACCGGCAAAGTGTGTCAATTTGCAACAGGCTTCGGAGAAATTGACTTTTTTCATTCATTGGCGGCTTCAATTGGCAAACCCAAGCACTGGAGCGGTGTTCCGAGGGTTATGCCTCGGAGAACCGCATGGATACTTGATCTACAGGTGGCACAAATTTCATCCTTTAAGCTGGCTGAAATCTATAATGGGTGTCTGCGTAACATCAATGCGCGCCAATGGCAAAGCGCCGCAAAATGTTGCTTGACCGAACCACAAGGAGATCAATATGTCTGCCGTGCTCAAAGCCCAACCCACCATGCCCGCCACCGTCAAACTTTTAATCAATGGAAAATTTATCGAATCCAAGACCCTGGTCTGGAAGGATGTGATCAACCCCGCCACTCAGGAAGTGCTGGCGCGCGTGCCATTCGCGACCAAGGACGAACTTGAGGCGGCCATCAACGGTGCCGCCGAAGCCTTCAAGACCTGGAGGCACACGCCCCTCGGCGCGCGCGCACGCGTGATGTTGAAGCTTCAGGAACTGATCCGCCGCGACATGAAGAAACTCGCGGCCTGTCTCACGGCTGAACAAGGCAAAACACTGCCCGACGCCGAGGG
This sequence comes from Betaproteobacteria bacterium, assembly GCA_031367575.1. Classification (GTDB taxonomy): domain Bacteria; phylum Pseudomonadota; class Gammaproteobacteria; order Burkholderiales; family Usitatibacteraceae; genus UKL13-2. Next base: position 1,352 of record JANLQC010000484.1, read on the forward strand.
CGATGTGTTCCGTGGCCTGGAAGTCGTTGAGCACGCGTGTTCGATCGGCACATTGTCGCTGGGCGAAATTGCCGAGAACGTGGCCGGTGGCATCGACACTTATTTCATTCGCCAGCCGATTGGCGTTTGCGCGGGCATCACACCATTCAATTTCCCGGCGATGATTCCGCTGTGGATGTTTCCGATGGCGATTGCCTGCGGGAATACCTTTGTGCTGAAACCCTCCGAGCAGGATCCGATGACGCCGATGCTGCTCGCGGAACTGGCCATCGAAGCCGGTGTGCCGCCGGGTGTGCTGAACATCGTGCATGGCGGCAAAGAGGCGGTCGATGCGCTGTGTACCCATCCGGAAATCAAGGCGGTGTCGTTCGTTGGCTCGTGCCATGTCGGCGAACACGTCTACAAGCTTTCGAGCGACCACGGCAAGCGCGCGCAATGCATGATGGGTGCGAAAAACCACGCGATCATCATGCCGGACGCGAACAAGGATCAATCGCTCAATGCGGTCGTCGGTGCCACTTTCGGCGCGGCCGGG
>JANLQC010000520.1:0-5665 GCA_031367575.1 Betaproteobacteria bacterium
GTGGTATTGATCATCGTCATCTTGTTGGTGATGGGTAAACTTTGATCGGTGGAAATCGGCGATCACCGAAGTTGCGAAACGGCGAAACGGCGAAATGGCTGCGGCAATCATCTTGATTGCCGTGGCACTCACCGCTTGCGGCGAGACCGCGACACTGCCGGTTTCCGCCGGCATCGGGCCACAGCCCACGTTGCCGCCGCCCGCACAGCGGGTACAAAGTAATATTTGTTCCATTTGAGTCAGGCAAGCCGAACCGGGAGCCGATTGATGTGCTAACGGGCTTTCTCACCGTTGATAAAAACGCATTGGGTCGACCGGTTGGCGTGGCAATCGATAACGCAGGCGCGCTATTGGTGGCCGACGACGTGGGCAATGTGGTTTGGCGGGTGACGGGTGGCGGGGCGGCGATAAAAAGTAGAATTTTTTGTGCAACAAAAATATCGGTGCGCGCTCAGTGACTCGCATACAACTGAATCGAAAGCGGCAAACACAAGCATTGGTGCGGCGTTCCGGCCGAAAATGCTACAAACACCGCACCGGTGCTAGACCTTCAATCCGCCGCGCGTACCTCAACCGCAATCCCATTCAGCGCCGCATTGCCGGAAATCGCATCCAGAAATTTCTCGTCGCTGATGTCGTTGTAGCTGGCCCCCGCATGCGCGTTCGCGATGCCCATGCGTACACCTTCGCGATTGTGGCCCCAGCCGTGTGGCAGCGATATCACGCCCGGCATCACATCACTTGAGGCGTCCACCGTCACTTGAAGATTGCCGACGCGCGAGCTTATCTCGACCACCTGACCGCTCGTCAAGCCGCGTGCGGCAAGATCATCCGGATGCATCAGCAACTGGTCGCGCGCCTTGCCTTTGACGAGGCGGTGGTAATTGTGCATCCACGAATTGTTGCTGCGCACGTGGCGGCGGCCGATCAGGTGCAGGCTCTTTTGTGCGGTGGCGGCAAGATCGCAATTGAAGCGCGCCATGTCGGCAAGCATCGGCGCCGGCGCGCAATCGATTTGTTTGTCGGGCGTTTCAATGCGCGTGGACATTGATGGTTTCAATGCGCCCAGATCGATGCCGTGCGGGGCGGCTTTTAATGATTCAACGGTGGTGCCTTCACGATTGCCGCTCTTGTTCAGCATGCCGGAAATGATGTCCTGCAATGGCGGCATCGCCCTGAATTCGCGCCCGAGTTTGGCGGCTACGCGCGCACCGATTCCGGAAAAAATTTCCCAGTCGTAGCGTTCGTCATCCGGACGCGTCCAGAATGCTTCGTTGTAACGCGTCACGTTGCGCACCGCGAACGCGTTGAAAATGAGATCGTAATGATCGTGATTAAGTGCCGAGGTGGGCGGCAGAATCAGATCGGCATGGCGTGTGGTTTCGTTCATGTAAATGTCGATCGACATCATGAAAGCAAGCGACTCAAAGGCGCGATCGAGTTGCCGCCCGTTTGGCGTGGACAATACCGGGTTGCCGCAAATGGTGATGAGGCCATGCACCTTGCCTTCGCCGGGGGTGAGAATTTCCTCGGCCAATGCGGCAACCGGCAATTCACCGAGCGACTCCGGCAGGCCGCTCACCCGCGACGTCCACTCGGCGTAATGGCCGGGCCGTGTGCCGGGGCCGGTGGTTGGTATTACCGGGTTGGTCGGCAGGGTGCCGCCGACGCGATCAAGGTTGCCGGTCACGATGTTCAACAATTGCACCAGCCATTGCGCCATCGTGCCGAACGGCTGAAGACAAGCGCCAATGCGGCCATAGGCAATTGCCGTCGGCGAACTGGCGAATTCACGCGCAATGCGTTTTATTTCATCAGTCGCGATGCCGGTTTTCTCCGCAGCGATTTCGGGCGTGACGTGCGCGATGGCTTCAAATGCCTTCTCTAAATTTTTGAGCGGCAGTGCAGGATTTGGTTTCATCAGGCCTTCGTCGCGAATCACGTTCAGCATCGCCATCAACAACGCCGCGTCGGCACCGGGCCGGATGAAATGGTGTTCCGACGCAACCTCGGCGGTCTCGGTGCGGCGTGGATCGATGACCACCACTTTGCCGCCGCGCGTCTGAATCGCTTTCAATCGTTTCGCGACATCAGGCACCGTCATCATGCTGCCGTTGGAGGCAATCGGGTTGCCACCGAGTATCAGAAAATAATCGGTGTGGTCGATATCGGGAATCGGCACCAGGAATTGATGGCCGAACATCAGCAAGGACGTGAGCTGCTGCGGCAATTGATCGACCGATGAGGCGCTGAACGCGCTCCTGGTTTTCATCAGGCGCGCCAACTGCTGCAATCCGAGCAGGTGGCCTAGGTTATGGACGTTGGGGTTGCCGGCGTAAAAACCAACGGCGTTGTTGCCGTGATTTTGAATCAGCGCAGCGATATTTTCGGCGGCAAATTCAAAGGCTTCGTCCCAACCGATTTCTTTCCATTCCTTGCCGTCGCGCTTCATCGGGCGTTTCAATCGATCCGGATCTTCGTGGATGTCTTTCAACGCGACCGCCTTCGGGCAGATATGGCCGCGACTGAACGGGTCGGCATCGTCGCCGCGAATCGAGACGATGTTGGCGCCGTCAATTTTGAATTCGAGGCCGCAAATCGCTTCGCAAAGGTTGCAGGCACGGTATTCGGTGCGTAACGTCGATTCATTCATGGTGAGCTTTCAGATTCCGGCGATGAGATGTTCAATCAATATTTTCGTGCCAATGCCGATCAGGATGACGCCGCCCAGCAAATCGGCGCGTTTGGCCATCGATTTGCCCAGTGTCGCGCCAAACCACACGGCGGGCAAGCACAAGGCAAACGTTACGATGCCGATGGTGGCAACGGTTTGAATCAAGCCAATATCCAGCAGCGAAAAACTGACGCCGACTGCCAGTGCATCGATACTGGTGGCGATCCCGAGTACCAGCAATTTATTGGTGCGAAACGGTGAATCAACTTTTTGTTCGCCGGCGGTTGCCGAATCCTTGATGAGTTTGACACCGAGAAAACCGAGCAGCAGAAACGCGACCCAATGATCATACGCTGCGATCTGCCCGCCGAATTGTGTGCCGGCGAGATAGCCGATGGCGGGCATCAATGCCTGAAAAAAACCGAAACAAAACGCCATCTTCAGCGCTTGCGACAGGTGAACTGCAGGAACGGAAATGCCGCTGGAAATCGACACCGCCACCGCGTCCATCGCGAGACCGAAAGCGGTCAAAAACGTGGTGAGCCACATCAGTAGCGCAGGGAAAATTCCCCGGCCCGAATATTGAGCGCGCAGGTGGCACCGAACGGCAAGGTCAATTTGCGGGGGACATGGCCGAACGGCAAGCCGGTCAATACCGGAATCGGCAGCAACGTTCTGAGCGTATCGATCACATGTTCCATTGTGTAGGTGTCGCGGCCAGATTCCGGTTCGCAGTTGGCAAAATTGCCGAGAATAATCGCCTGCTGTTTTTGCAGGATGCCGGCGTGAAAGAGCTGCATGAACATGCGCTCGATGGCATACGGCTGCTCGTCCACTTCCTCGATGAACATGATTCCGTCTTCAATGGCAGGCAGATAGGGCGTACCGACCAGATGGGAAAGGAGCGACAGGTTGCTGCCCCATAGCGTGCCCTCAAGTGTTGCACCGGTGAACGCGTGATAGGCGTGATCGCATGCGAATGGCCCGGCCTCGACCGTTTCGCCGCGCAACAGCGGCCAGCAAAATTTTTCCGTGAAGGCGTGGTCGGCCTGCACCTCGGGCGGGTCATCGACGCCGCCAAAATCGATGGTCGCACCGGGGCCGGCAATGGTGATGAGGCCGCATTTCGCGAGTGCGGCGCAATTGAGCGCGGTGAAATCGCTGAAGCCGACCAGTGTTTTTTGCGCAGAAGCGACCAGATTCCAATCGATGCCGGAAAGCAGCCGCGTGAATCCGTAGCCGCCGCGAATCATCATCAGCGCGTCAATTGAAGGATCGGCGAGCAGGCGATGAAAACTGGTGAGCCGGGCATCATCGGTACCGGCAAAGTAGCGGTATTGCGATTCAGCCTCGGGGGCGACCAAGACTTTGAAACCGAGGGACCGCAATCGCGCAACCGATTTTTCGTGGCGCTCAATGTTGATGATGCCGGACGGCGCGAACAGGCCGATCGATCCGCCCGGCAAAAGCGGTCGCGGCGCACGATATGCGCCGGAGTTCACCGCTGGCGCATTTCGTTGAAGGCGATCAGATTGCCGTCGGGATCCCTGACCACAAACCAGCGCGTGCCCCAGTGCGCGTTTTCCGGTGAAATCACCACGTGGTCGCCGGCCGGGATTTGCGCGAATCTGGCATCGAGGTTATGAATGTCAAGGTGAACGGTGGGCGAATTCGGGTGTGCCTTGGCGGCGATATCGCGCATGTCACCGCCGGAATGCTCCTCGGCGATAACGACTTTGATGGCACCGCCCTCGAGCTGCGCACCACGCTTGCCGGCGTTATCCGTCCACTCGCTGATCGGCTTCCAGCCAAGTGTGTCGCGATAAAACCTGAGCGAGGCGTCGAAATCTTTCGGCGCGATAAAAAAATGATGGAAGCGATCAGTCATGGCGTCAACTTCGTGAAGGGCGGATTACTTTCGTGTCGCCTGCGCATCGACCACGGCGAGCGCAGTCATGTTAATGATACGCCGGACGGTGGCGGTTGGCGTGACGATATGCACCGGCATGGCACTGCCCAGCAGGATCGGCCCGATGGTGATGCCGCCGCCGGCGGCGGTCTTCAGCAAATTGAAGGCGATATTGGCGGCATCAAGCGTCGGCATGATGAGAAGATTGGCATCGCCGGTGAGTTGCGAATGGGGAAACGCCGCGTGGCGCACTTCGCCTGAAAGGGCGGCATCGCCGTGCATTTCGCCTTCGATTTCAAGTTCCGGTGCCGCTGCCTTGATCATCACCAGCGCCTCGCGCATTTTCAGTGCGGACGGCGCATTGGAGGTGCCGAAACTGGAATGCGACAGCAGCGCCGCCTTGGGAATGAGACCAAAGCGCCGCACTTCCTCGGCCGCGAGCAATGTCATCTCGGTCAGTTGCGCGGGCGTGGGGTCGTGGTTCACATAGGTGTCGCAGATGAATACCGTTTGCTTCGGCAACATCAGGCCGTTCATCGCGTAATAATTATTGACGCCCTTGCGGCGACCGATCACCTGATCGATATATTGAAGGTGAAGATCGTGCGTGCCAAACGTGCCGCACACCATCGCGTCGGCGTCACCTTTGTGCATCATCATCGCGCCGATCAGCGTCAGGCGGCGGCGCATTTCGATCTTGGCGTACGCCTGCGAGACGCCGCGCCGCGCGGTGAGCTTGTAATACTCTTGCCAGTAGTCGCGAAAACGCTCGTCGTACTCGGGGTTGACGACATCGAAATCCGTACCGGCTCTGAGACGAAGCCCGAATTTTTCGATGCGCTTTTCCAGTATGGCGGGACGGCCCACCAGGATCGGCCGGGCGATCTTTTCATCGACGATGACCTGCACCGCGCGCAGCACGCGCTCTTCCTCGCCCTCGGCATAGACAACGCGTTGGGGCGATTGCTTGGCCTTGAAAAATACCGGCTTCATGATGAGGCCGGATTGGTAGACGAACTGGTCGAGCCTCTGAAGATAAGCGGCCCAGTCAGTAATCGGGCTGGTGGCAACACCGCTGTCCA
>JANLQC010000524.1:0-2592 GCA_031367575.1 Betaproteobacteria bacterium
CCTTGTGCGGGCACATGGTCGCGCGCGAATTGGCTGATGGCGCTGATCAGTCGCGTCAAATCCGCCTGCAATTTCATGAATCCCGCATTGCGTTCGCGGCTGTCCTCATCCATGTACAGCTTGCGGTTCACCTCGATTTGCAGCGAGTGTTTGTGCTCGGCCGGGTCGGAATAGGCGCGCACCAATTCGACGCCCTTGTACGGATCGTTGATGCGCACCGCGTAGCCCATCGCGCGCAGGGTCGATGCCACAAAGTGGGTAAACTCCGGCGCGCAGGTGCTGCCGTCGCGGTCGCCGAGCACAAAATCGGCGCGCGCCACGCCCGGCCCCTCTTCGGATATCACGGAAGACATGGCCGGCATCGAATGACAATTGACATGCCACACCGCGCCGTAGTGTTTGTGCGCGCCGTTGATCGCGTCGCGCACCGCCTTGTGATACGGCGCATAGCAGCGCGCGATGCGCTTCTGCACCTCAGCCACGGTCAATCTCCGCAGGTAAATGGCTTCGCCGGTATCAAGCATCCGCCACACCAGGCCGATGCCTTTTTCGGTCTTGCGGCTGACGTTGATCGGCCCCGGCCACGCGCCGTCGAGCAAGGCGGCGTCGATATCCAGCAGTGATCGGTTGGCGTCAATATAGCTCCTCGGAAAATTGGCCGCGATCAGGGTGGCACCGTGGTCCGGTGCGGCGGCATAGAGTGCTTCGACGTGCGTGTCTTCGGCGCGGCGCAGCGTGAGGCGCGGCACGATGGTGTCGAAGTCTTGCGGATAATCGGTGCCACTGTGCGGCGAATCGAATACCACCGGCACTTCGCGGTCGTGATCGGTTCGCGAAAGACTGACAGTAACGGCATTGCCCGAAAAATTCACGGTTGACGACATGGGGTTTCGCTTTCAAAAAACGATTGTAGAATTTTCGCAGACAATTTCATTGATTCAGGTGGCACGCCGAAAAACGCTTGACGGCAATTTCCTTGAGCATCGGTTGCTCGGTCGCACATCTGTTTCCCGCAACCGATGCCGCGTGCGGGCAACGCGGATGAAAATGGCAGCCGGTGGGCGGGTTCAGCGGCGAGGGAATCTCACCCCTGATGGCGACAAAATCTTTTTTGCGCACGGTTAGCGACGGCACTTCGGCGAGCAGGCCTTGCGTGTAGGGATGATTGGGATGGACAAACAATTCTTCGGTCGGCGCGGACTCGACCACCCGGCCCAGATACATGATCACCACCCGATCCGACAAATGCCGCACCACGCCCAGATCGTGGCTGATGAAAAGATAGGTGAGGCTCAAGTCCTCGCGAAGTTTGATGAACAGATTCAACACTTGCGCTTGAATCGACACGTCGAGGGCCGCGACCGCTTCATCGCACACCAGAAAATTCGGTTTCACCGCCAGCGCGCGGGCGATGCCGATGCGCGCGCGCTGGCCACCGGAAAATTGATGCGGGAAACGCCGCGCCAGCGCCGGATCGAGACCGACGCGCCGCATCATTTCGGCAACGTAGGCGGCCTTGTCGCGGGCCTCGATGATGCCATGCACCACTGGGGCTTCGCCGATGATGTCGTTGATACGAAAGCGCGGATTCAACGATGCATAGGGATCCTGAAAAATCATTTGCGCTTCGAGCTGCATGGCGCGTTTTTCTGCGGCACTCATCAACACAACATTATTGCCGCGCCACAATTTTTCGCCCTCACTCGGCGCGTGCAATCCCACCACCACCCGGCCCAGGGTGGATTTGCCGCAGCCCGATTCGCCCACCAATCCGACCACTTCGCCCTTGTGAATGGTCAGATCGACCCGATCAACCGCATGCACGGTTTCGTCGCACAGGTTCGCGCCCATTGATTTAGCCAGCCGCCCCGCCACATCGAGTTTTTTCTCGAAGCGTTTGGAAATATTCTTAAGTTCCAGCAGCGGCGCGCTCATGCGCTGACTTCAATTGAATCGAGGTGCGGATGATAACAACGCACGCCGCGTGATTTGATCGGCTGCGAAAATGCCGGCGCACGCTCGCAATCCTCACTGCGGCGCGCGCAACGCTCACGAAACGCGCAGCCCGCGCCAATCTCAAGCAGCGACGGCGTCATGCCGGGAATTTGCTTCAGCGGCCGGCCTTTGATGTTGCGGCCCGGCACCGAATCCAGCAATCCTTTGGTGTACGGATGCAACGGGCGATCCAGCAATTCACCGGTCGCACCAAATTCGACAATCTTGCCCGCAACCATCACCGCGACATCGTCGGCCAAGCCCGCGACTACCGAAAGATCATGCGTGATCCACAACAGTGCGGTGCCGGATTCACGGCAGATTTTTTGCATCTCGAACAGAATCTGCCCCTGAATTGTCACATCGAGTGCGGTGGTCGGCTCATCGCAAATGATGAGATCGGGCTTGTTCAGCAGCGCAATGGCAATCGCCACGCGCTGGCGCATGCCGCCGGAAAATTGGTGCGGATACGCGCGCAGGCGCTCGTCTGGCGAAGGAATGCCGACTTGCGAAAGCGCTGCGCGACAGCGTTCACGCGCCGCATCCCGCGAAATTTTTTCATGCGCGCTGATGGCTTCCATCATTTGCGTATCGATG
>JANLQC010000531.1:0-1850 GCA_031367575.1 Betaproteobacteria bacterium
TGCCGCGGCTCTATCGGCAGGCACCGTTGAATTCCATCTGGGAAGGCAGCGGCAATATCCAGTGTCTCGATGTATTGCGCGCATTAAAACGCGAACCGGAAACGCGCGACGCGCTGTTTGCCGAATTCGCCTCGGTGGCGAGGACGAATCGATTGCTGGATCGGCATGTCGTCAAGCTCGCGGTTGAACTCGACGACAAGGAAAATAGCGAATTGCGTTCGCGCACGCTGGTGGAGGCGATGGCGGTGGGGTTGCAGGCGGTGCAGATGCTGCGTACCGATGCCGACATCGGCGAACAGTTCTGCGAAGCGCGCTTGGGCGAAACAAAGTCGCGCAATTTCGGCACGCTGAATGCGACGGCGGCGTTTCGGCCGTTGATTGATCGCGCGCTAATAACACTCTAGCACTGGCGCGGTGTTCAGCGGGTTTTCGCCCCGAGAGGCGCACCAGTCATGGAGTTTATCGAATGAGATGCGTTGATGCGAGACTGATGCCGACGGTATCGTTGCATCAATTCGTGCATGGCGAACCGTCTCGCCCACCACCATGATGGCCGGGCTGCCGATGCCGGAAGCGTGGAGGTCGGCGGCAAGATTGGCGAGGGTGGTGATGATGGATCGCTGGTTGGGTCGCGTCGCGTTCTGGATGATCGCGATTGGCATCGATGCAGGCATGTTCGCGCCAAGCAGATCGCGCTGAATCGATTCGCAGCGTGATACGCCCATGTAAATTACCAGCGGCAAGCCGGTGGCAACCAAGGCGCGCCAGTTCGGCGCGGTGCTGGCACCATCGTCGGTCTGACCTGCGTGGCCGGTGATAAAAATTGCGCCGTGGCAAATATCGCGATGGGTGAGCGGAATGCCCAGCGCGGTCGGTGCCGCGAGTCCGGCGGTGATGCCGTTGACAATCTCGATAGCAATTCCAGCCGCACGCAGGGCATCGCACTCTTCGCCGCCACGGCCGAACACGAATGGATCGCCGCCTTTGAGCCGCACCACAATGCGGCCCTGCTTCGCCTCGGCAATCATCAACCGCTCGATGAATTCCTGCGGCGTCGATTTGCAGCCGCCGCGTTTGCCGACGTATACAATGCGCGCGTTCGCGTTGGCGAACGCAAGCACGTCGTCGCTGACCAGATCATCGACCAGCAATACCTCCGCCGTGCCGATCACGCGCGCGGCTTTGAGCGTGAGGAGTTCCGCGTCGCCGGGGCCGGCACCGACCAGATAAACCTTTCCGGCGCGAATGGAAGCCATCACGCCGCCGCCTGTTTTTCAAGCGGCAGAAGTGGCGCAAGTGGTGCAACCCACTCAACCCGCTCAACCAATTGCCGCAACTCCGGATCGCAGGAACCACAATTGCTGCCGCATTTGAGTTGCCGCTGGAGTGCCGCCGTGCGTTCGCGCGCGTCGCCCGTGATATCGGCCAATGCCGCCGTGATCATGTCTTCAGTGACATTGAAACACTGGCACACCACCCGCCCGGCCAACACAAATCCGGTCGGCGCGTGGGTGGCGGGGGATAACAGCAGGCGGCGAATCTCCGCCACCGGTTTATCGGCAAGCAACCATTCGCGCAGCCATTCGCCGCTGGTAATTGCACCAGTCGCGCCGGACAATCGCACGGCCATCAATCGATCATCAATGATCAGCATGCGCCGCGAACTGCTGCGGCGCGCATCGTCGTAGCGAAGCGTGGCATCGCCATCGAGGCCCATCAACGCATCAAGTGTGGCCAGCCACGCCGCACTCGGCGCGCCGTGATGGGCGGCGCGCACCAGCACGCCGGGTTGATCGCGGCCGATCAACACGCTGCTGAAATACGCCACCTCATTTTGCAGCGCGGGCAAT
>JANLQC010000609.1:0-2463 GCA_031367575.1 Betaproteobacteria bacterium
GGTCGGGAAAGATCGGTCTCGAAGGGGGCGATACTGACTGGTTCGGCGCAGTCATCAAGGGCATGGGCGAGGCAAAGGGCATCGCGTATTTCCGTCGGCTTGCTCAAAACAAACCGGAAATTCGCACCGGTCATACGCTGATCGCCGAGTTGGTCGCTTCGGGGGAAATCCCGCTTGCCGCCGCTGTCTACAATCACAATGCCGAGCGTCTGATCGAAAAGGGTGCACCGATCAAATGGAAGCCGTTGCTGCCGACCTTTGGACGTCCCAATGCGATCGGCGTATCGAAGCGCGCGCCCAATCCGCATGCCGCCATGTTGTTCGTCGATTTCATGCTGTCAAAGGAAGGGCAGGAATTGCTCAAGGCGCGCAATCGTGTTCCTGCCAGCAAATTGGTGACGACCAAGCTCAATGACTTTCCGTTTCAAATGATTGATCCTGTGATTGTGCTCGACGAAGGCTCAAAGTGGGAAAAACTCTGGTCTGAATTATTTTTGAAGGGCAAGGCTGTCAGCAAGGAGGCCCAGTAGTTCTGCCGTGAGGCCGCAATCGCGGCGAGTTCAATGCGACCCGGCTCGAATATGTCGTGTCGCTGAAATGATGAGGAAATATATGTACTGCAAAAAGTTATTAAACCTGCCGCATTGCCGACTTCTGGCAGGCACCGCCGCATTGGCATGCGCCACGATAATCGCGCCCGCAATCGCGAGTGATGCGCAGTTGTCGGCACCAATTGCGACCTATACCGGTGCTGATCGCATGCAAAAACTGATCGAGGGGGCAAAGAAGGAGGGTGAATTTACCATTTACTCTTCCGCTCCGGCCGATGATTTGGCGGCGCTCACCGGTGCATTTGAAAAAAAGTACGGGATCAAGGCAAAGATTTGGCGCGCGAGTTCTGAAAAAGTGCTGGGCCGCGGCATTACGGAGGCGCGGGGCAATCGTTTTGAAGCCGATGTCTATGAGACAAACGGGCCGGAACTCGAAGCACTGCACCGCGAAAAATTGTTGCAGGTGGTGAAGTCCCCCAGCCTGACCGACCTGGTGCCGCAAGCGATATTGCCGCATGGCGAGTGGGTCAGCACTCGCATCAACATATTCACGGCGGCGTACAACACCAAGCTCATCAAGAAGGAAGAATTGCCCAAGACCTATCAAGACCTGCTCAGTCCAAAATGGAAAGGCAAGCTCGGTATCGAGGCCGAAGATGCGGATTGGTTTGCGGGTGTGATCGCCGATCTTGGCGAAGAGACGGGACTGAAACTGTTTCGCGATATTGTCGCCACCAACGGGCTATCGGTGCGGAAAGGCCATACGTTGCTGACCAACCTTGTGGCGTCGGGCGAGGTGCCGATTGCATTGACCATTTATAACTACAAGGCGGAACAACTCAAAAACAAGGGCGCACCTATTGATTGGTTCGTTATCGGCAAAAATGCCATTGCACGTCCGAATGGTATTGGCGTTGCACGCAAGTCGCCGCATCCGTACGCGGCGGTGCTGTTTCACGAATTTTGCATGACTGATGCGCAGCCGATTTTCCTCCAGCGCGATTTCGTGCCGACCAGCAAGAAGATTGAGTCACCGCTGACCAAGATTCCACTCAAGTTCGTCGATGTGAAAACATCGCTGGACGACGACGCGAAGTGGTCAAAGCTATACAACGAAATTATTACCAAACAATCCAGATAGTCGCGCCAACTGACAGGATCGAAGATGGGTAAAGAATCGCACTACAATAGCAAAAAAGACCGGGTATTTCTGCGCGGCATTGCGGGGCCCTACAACCTCAAGGACGAACTGACCCGACTGCGCTCCATGCCGCGTGTCATCAAAGGCAAGGATTTGTTGTTCAACGACGGGCCGCAATCTTTCAGCAAGCACTTCATTGAGCCGGTTGATGGCTATACCCAGACTTTACATGTCCATCTGGAAGAGTATGCTCCCGGTGGCCGCACGCAGAAACACGGCCACGTCAACGAGGCGGCGTTTTACATTCTGGACGGCGTCGGCCATGAAATTCACGATGGCATCCGCTACGACTGGAAGGCGGGCGATGTGGCGATCGTCCACAACAATTGCGTTCACCAGCATTTCAACGATGACCCGGTCAAGCCCGCGCGCGCATTGGTCATGAAACCGAAACCGATGATGATGTTCATGAATCTGTTGTTCCAGAAATCGGTGATCCCGCGCCCGACTGAACCGACACCAGGCGGCGTTGGATTTGCGCCGCGCCATTTTGAAACCAATTTGAATCACGAAAATTAATTTTCGCGCAGGTATAAGCGCGACGCAAAGGAGTTACATCATGGCCTGGGGCGAATCGAAAGCATGGAAGAAGGGGACCCAAAACCGTCCGCTGTATCAGGGCTTGCTGGAGGACGCCGCGAGCGCGCCGGCCAGGAACGCCAAGCGCGCGAAGGTGGTTCATCCGGAAAACATGCCATGGGAAATGGCCAG
>JANLQC010000037.1:0-2989 GCA_031367575.1 Betaproteobacteria bacterium
TCTCGCGTCAATCGAACCGCGAATGGTTGAGTATTGCGCGGCCGGCTTTCGCAGCCTGTGCGCGCCAACGGGAAACCGGCTTTCCATGAACACCGGCAGGTCACGCTGACCTGCCGGTTTTACCGGGATTCACTAACGCAAGGCTAGAAGCGATAGTCGATCGTCGCCGATACCGTGCGCGGGTTGCCGTAGAACGCCAGCACACTGCTATCCGCGACCGTTGGCAGCGTCGGGAAGTTATAGCCCGCCACTTTGTAGCGCGTGTCGTTCAAGTTCTTGCCATGCAATCCGACGCGAATGCGGTTGTCGGATGCGGTCCAGACGAGGCTTGCATCCCACAATGAGAATGCACCCTGATCGAGGATCGGCACGGCGACCTCGAACTGCTGCGACTTACTGCGATGCGAAACGCTGCTGAGGAGTGACAATTTGCCGGCACTTCCCAGCAACGCCAACGGCCAGTCGTAACTCCCGCGCAGGCTGGCGGTTTGTTTCGGCGTGTTCTGAAACGCGCGTTGGCTGGTAAAATCGATACCGCCTGCACCAATGAATTTGGTGTACTTGGCGTCGATATAACCAAACGTGCCGGACAAACTAAACGCGTCGGTGACTTTGGCGGTCGCCTCCAGCTCAAAACCGTTGATGCGCGCCTTGCCGGCGTTGGTGGTCACGCCGGCGAAACTGTCGTCAATACCGTCGCCGTTGGTGTCGATGGCGATCGAACCGGGCACCTGTACATCTTTGTAATCGCTGTGAAACAACGCCGCGTTGGTCAGGATGCGACCGCCGTTGAATTGCGATTTCAAGCCGAGTTCGGTGGTGGTGATGATTTCCGGTTCAAAGCCTTTCTTGGCCAGTGCCACAGTAAGCCGGGTGCCGACCAGATTGAGGCGCGGATCAAAACTGCCGCCCTTGAAACCCTGCGACACGGATGCGTATAAATTTTGCGTCGCACTTGCCTTCCAGCTCGCAGACAGGCGCGGCGTAAATTTTTTGTCGGTTCGATCCAGATCAGCCGAAGTCAAATTGGTATCGGTGCGGAACAGGATGGCACCCGGATTGCCCATTTCCGGCGAGCCGGCGGTACCCAGATAAATTTGCCGCAAAATGTTGGCGCGGCGCTGGTCTTCCGTATAGCGGCCGCCGACGGCAATGCTGAACTTATCGCTCACGTCGAAACTGGCGTCGGCGAACACCGCCCAGGCCTTGGTATCGACATCGTCCTGCGTGAACGTGGAGGTGCCCAGCAAGCGCACATCAAACTTGTTGTAGGCGTTGGAATCAAGATAATAAACGCCCGCCACTCCCTGCACTTTTGCGCCGGTATACGTCACTTGAAATTCCTGGCTGAACTGGCGGTTCTTGTATAGCGCGGGAACGTCAAACGTGACTTTGTTGAGCGAATCGAAATCGATCGGCGCGTACGATTTGTCGTGCCGCTTCGACGTCACCGATTTCAACATCAGGTCGGTCGAAAGTTGCCATTCCACCAGCGCCGAGACGCCGCTTTGCGTGACCTGCTGTTTGTGGCCGAGCACGCTCGTCAGGTTTGCCTGCGTGTTGTAGACGTTTGAGAATACCTGGGTGCCGGTGCTGTTTTCAGGTGTGAGGCGATGGCCGTGCTTGGGATTGGAATCGTCCTTGGTGGTATCCGCGGCGATGCGAATAAAGACGGAACTCGACGGCGTAAATTCCGCGCTCACGCGCCCGGCGATGATATCTTTGTTGTAGTTTTCGTCGCCGTTGGAGAGATTCTTGCCGAAGCCGTCGCGGCTGAATTTCGCCACCGTCGCACCGATGCGCGCGGTATCTGAAACTGGCGCACTGCCGGTCGCCACGACATCGAATTGACCATAGCTGCCGAAGCTGGTTTTGACACGCAAATCGGTGGCCGATGCCAGTTTTCTCGTCACGTATTTGACCGCGCCGCCGATGGTGTTGCGACCGTATAACGTTCCCTGCGGGCCGCGCAACACTTCAATGCGCTCGACGTCGTAAATATCCGCGACGGCTCCTTGCGGACGCGCCAGATAGATGTCATCAAGGTAAATGCCCACACCCGATTCAAATCCCGCCACCGGATCCTGCTGGCCGACCCCGCGGATGAATGAGGTCAGGGTCGAGTTGGTGCCACGCGATGCGGATAGCGTGGTATTGGGCAGCGATTGCGAGAGACCGGTAATATCAACCGTGCCCGCTTTGGAAAGTTGATCGGCCGTATAGGCCGTCACCGAAATTGGCACATCCTGTAGTGATTCTTCGCGACGCCGCGCGGTGACGGTGACCACTTCAATTTTTTCACTGGCGTCGGCTTTGGTGGCGGCAGGATTCGCGGCCGGTGGCTGCTGGGCAAACACCGGCAACGACACCGAGCCGGCGGCAAACAGCGCCGCAATGGCAATACTCAGGGCTTTCGATTTCATGTGTTTCTCCTCGTTAAGTTTTTCCGATGGAAAGGTTGTGCGAATCTTTGCGGAAATTTTCGTTCAGACTGGTTGCGGTGTTGTTGCCGACCCACCCCGCACTTGCCGAAATTGCCCTGCCGCGCTAAAATTCATTAGTTGTTGAATTAAGCGTATCAAATAATTTTGCGAAGCGCAATGTCGCGATCTAAATACAGTCGGCGTGTGTTGCAATGCCGCAACAGAATTGTTTCGCGTTGAGGAGAAAAAATGAAGACTCGCATCGGGATTGCCTTGGCCCCACTGCTCGCGCTGTGCGTACTGTGTGTGCCGTTCGCGCCATCACTGGCATTTGCCCAAGGCAAGGACATTCGCGTCGCGTTCATCTTTGACAAGACCGGCCCGCTCGAAGCGTATGTGAAACAAACCCAGACCGGCCTGCAGATGGGCCTCGAGTACGCCACCAACGGCAGCATGACGGTTGGCGGCAGGAAGCTGGTGTTGATCGAGCGTGACAGTCAGGGCAAGCCCGATGTCGCCAAGCAGCAACTGGCCGCCGCCTACGCCGATGACCGGGCCGATATCGC
>JANLQC010000631.1:0-7801 GCA_031367575.1 Betaproteobacteria bacterium
GAAATACCGATGAACGCTGATCCCATCAAGTACGAAGTAGACAAGGAAACCGGCGCCATGTTTGTGGATCGTTTCATGTCCACGTCGATGCACTACCCGTGCAACTACGGCTACATTCCGCATACGCTCTCGGATGATGGCGATCCGGTCGACGTGCTGGTGGTCACACCGTTCCCGCTGATACCCGGCGTGGTGGTGCGTTGCCGGCCGATCGGCATGTTGAAAATGGTCGATGAGGCGGGGGGCGATGAAAAGCTGCTGGCGGTGCCGGTTGACAAGCTCACGCCGATTTATCGGGAGGTGCAGTCGGCGCGCGATTTGCCCGAATTGACCACCAGCCAGATCACGCATTTTTTCCAGCATTACAAGGATCTGGAAGCGGGAAAGTGGGTGAAGGTCGAAGGCTGGGTCGGGGCGGAAGAGGCCAAACAGGCAATTCTTGATGGCGTCAAGAAATACAAGGCGACGAAGAAAATACCGAAGTTTTGAGCCGCGTTCACGTGGGTGCCATGGTTCGCATGGTTCGCATGGTCCGCATGGTCCACATTGGCCCGCGTAAGTCTTGCCGGGTGCCGCCGACCAATCCGCATCAAACAATGTCAATCGGTCGGAGGTTTCATGCAGATTGGAAAAATGCTGGCTATTTTGTGTCTTCCCGTGCTGTGCGCGCACGGTGTTGCCGATGCGGCGTCGTGCGTCTCGCCGAATGCACCCGTAGCCGCACCGGTCAGCGCGAAGAGTGGCACCACGTCAGCCACCATCATCGAGCTCTACACCTCGGAAGGCTGCGATAGTTGCCCGCCTGCCGACAAATGGTTTTCCACCGTGAACTATGCGCGCGATGGTGTGGTGCCGCTCGCGTTTCATGTGGATTATTGGGATTACATCGGCTGGAAAGATCGTTTCGCCAAGGCGGATTTCACGCAGCGCCAGCGCGATGCGGTGGTGCGTCAGGGCAGCCGCGTTTCATACACGCCGCAATTGATGCTCGATGGCCGCGATCTTCGCGTGTGGTCGCACCAAGCGCAATTTCAATCGCGGCTGCGTGAAGTCACGATACGCACGCCACGCGCGACGCTGGCACTTGACGCGACCGCTACCGATAAAAGTGTCGAGGCCGCATTGTCAGCAACCATCGCGTTCCCGCAGGATCGAACCGATGCCGCATTTTTTCTGGCGGTGACGGAGAGCAATTTGATCAGCCGCGTCACGGCGGGCGAGAACAAAGGCGTGCTGCTGAAACATGATCACGTGGTTCGTGACTTGATCGGCCCGATTCCCATTGAAGCCGGTGATCGGGCGGCGGGAAAATTCAGCGTCAAGCGAACACTGGCGCTCGCTCCGGACTGGAAGCGCGGCGATTTGTCGATTGTCGCGTTTGTGCAGAATGGAAAAAATGGCGAAGTGCTACAGGCGCTGAGTACGCCGATTTGCCGGTCGTGAGCTATTGCCTCGCACGTTTCTAGTTTGGAAATGAAGTGAATTTGCGGCGGTTGCGATGAATGACGGCAGAAAATCCCCCTCAATCCCCCTTTAGAAAAGGGGGAAGTACTACACTAAATACGGCAACGACTTCACCATCAGTTTTTCGCCGTCAAGCGCGCCGAGCGCCAGCGTGCCGCCCTTCAGCGCCTCAATTTGAGCCACCACCAGCGCGTCAAATCCGCCGCCCGGAGCCGGGGCCACATTGGCGACGATACCCGCCGCCTGAGCGCCGAATTCCTGCGAAAAAACCGGCGCGCCAACCTTCGGCATCGTCACACCCTCGCCATGCACCAGGCCCATGCGCCGTTTCAGTATGCCGCGATACTGAGTGCGGGCAACGATTTCCTGCCCGGGATAACAGCCTTTTTTGAAACTGACGCCGCCGATCAATTCGAAATTGGCCATCTGCGGAACAAACGCGTCCTGCGTTTCCGGCAACACCGTGATTACACCTTCGCGAATGCCGAAGCCATCCCACACCGGCGCGCCCACCGGTGTCGCTTGAAGGGAAAGTTCGCGCCACCATTTGAGTGCCATGTCCTCGCGTGCAAAAATTTCGAAGCGCTGCGACGACAGGCGGACGATGGTTCCCGCTTCAAATGTTGCGATTGACATCGGTGTCGCAGGAACGATACCGATGACGGATGCAATCATCGACTCCCCATTCGCACCGGCAACGCCGAAGCGCACCCAATCGGCACTCGCATCGCGCAGCGTGACTTTCGAGCGCAGCACAAACATTTGCATGCGTTTCTGAATGGCCGCCTGCAACGCGCGCGGCAATTGCAACAGATAGCCTTGCGAATTTTTCCAGACCACCAATGTTGCCAGCAGGCGGCCCTTGGGAGAGCACCAGCCGTTCCACTGTGCACTGTTGTCCGCAAGTGCCGCAATGTCGTTGCAAAACTGCGCCTGCAAATAGGTGGTGGCGTCCGCGCCGCCAACGGCAATCACGCCGTCGTGCGATAAATCACAGATGACGTTGCCATCAACACTCGCGGCTAATTCGGATGCCGGGTCGCCAAAATTAGCCACCCGCCCATCGGCAAATTGCGCACCTTGATCGGTGAGTTGGGATATCCAGCGTTCGCTCATGGGAAAATAATCTCAGTCAAAAATTGGCGCGCAATCGTTGGTGCGTTATTGCGTTAGTGCGTTGGTACGTTCGCGCTTTACGTTCGCGCTTTACGTTCGCGCTTTACGTTCGCACTCCGCATCAAGCAACCATTGTAGATTTAATCCCATGTCCGAAATTGAAAACACCGAAAACAGTTCCATCGATACGCGCTGGATTGCGCTACGGGTTTCGCGTATCGATCTTTGCGTCACGTTGGTGTTCGCGGCAATTTCAATTCTCTTGCTTTTGTTCGTCGGCGGCGTGCCCGCATGGATTCGATTTGTTCTGTTGACCGCACTGGCGCTGTCTCTGTTTTTCGATGTGTGGCTCACGTTGCAAAAAGGCCGCTATTCGGTGGCGGCGTTTTACCTGATTGATCTGGATAGTGAGACGCCACCCGTGGCCAAAAATTCAAGCGACTCCCGATCGACGCCTGCAGCACACGCGCCAAAGCTTGGCATCCGCGTCAGGTTTGTCAATGGTGCCCGGCATCTTCATGCGGAGCGCGACGGCGTCGTCATGCGCGCCACCTTCGTTTCACCCTGGTTCACGGCCTTGCGCTATCAACTTGCGGGCGACGTTGCATGGCGGCGCTGGTGGCCGCGCATGATTGCGTTGTGGCCGGACAATCTGAATGCGGACGCGTTTCGCAAAGTGCGGGTGGCGCTGAAATGGAAGTAGGCTGATCGATCAGCGCTTCGAAACAAGCGGAGCGAGAGTGCGATTGACGCTGATGTGGTGTTTGGCGCCTCCCTTTTTAAAGGGAGGGTGGGAGGGATTTGCGGTACGATAAAACGAGTAGATGCCCGTGTACGCGACGACCAAAAACCCCCTCGATTCTCTTTTTCCAAAGGGGAAGTAAAACAGGTTCGCGTTGTCACATCAGATTGAATCGGACCCAGTGTCCCGTCATACAAATATCGATACACTTGAGTACGGCGAGGGAAGCGCCTCCGGTATAATCTTGACTCCGGCCACCCCTCTTCTTCCCGGCCCGCCAATGATTTACCCCCCAGTCGTCGTTGCTGCAACGCCACCATTGATGGTGCTGCGCGGTTCTCCCGCCTTGTCCGCATTTCGACTCGACAAATTGCGCCAGTCGTTGATGCAATCGCAGCCGTTGATTCGCGCCATCGATTGCGCGTTTGTGCATTTTGTTCACGCCACTCGCGCGCTCGACTCGCGCGAATCCGCTGTATTGCGCCAATTGCTCACTTATGGCGGCGCATCCCGGCCTGAAGCGGAAGGCGACGTTTTTCTCGTCATTCCACGCATCGGCACCATTTCGCCGTGGGCCTCAAAGGCCACCGATATTGCACGCAATTGCGGTCTCGAGGCCGTGCATCGGATCGAGCGTGGCACGCTTTTTTCTATTCGCGGCGAAGGCGGTATGACGGCGCAGGCGCGCATCGCGATCATTGCCGCCATCCACGACCCAATGACCGAAACGGTGCGGTACGCGCTGGCCGATGCGGCTGAATTATTCGTCGCACAAACGCCGCCGCCGCTGGCGCGCGTGACGGTGATGGCCGAGGGAAGGCACGCGTTGAGCCGCGCAAACGCCGAGATGGGATTGGCACTCGCGGCGGATGAAATCGATTACCTCCTCGACTACTACCAGCGCATCGCGCGCGACCCCACTGACGTCGAATTGATGATGTTCGCGCAGGCCAATTCCGAACACTGCCGCCACAAAATTTTCAATGCCTCGTGGATGATCGACGGCAAGGCGAAGGACAAAAGCCTGTTCGGCATGATCCGCAACACGCATCGATTGGCACCCGGCGGCACCGTGGTTGCGTACTCGGACAATTCCGCGATCATGCAAGGAACCTCGATCGCGCGCTTTTTTCCGAACGCGGGTGGCCGCTATCATTTTCAGGATGATGAAACCCACATCCTGATGAAAGTGGAAACGCACAATCACCCGACGGCGATTGCGCCGTGGCCGGGTGCCGCGACCGGTTCCGGCGGTGAAATTCGCGACGAGGGTGCCACCGGCATCGGTGCCAAACCGAAGTCGGGCCTCACCGGCTTTTCGGTATCAAACCTGAATATTCCCGGCCATCGTCAACCCTGGGAACACGATTACGGCAAGCCGGCGCGCATTGCCTCCGCGCTCAACATCATGATCGACGGGCCGCTCGGCGGTGCCGCGTTCAACAACGAGTTCGGCCGCATCAATCTCGCCGGTTACTTCCGCACCTATGAACAATTCGCCGATGGCGTGATGCGCGGCTATCACAAGCCGATCATGATCGCGGGCGGCTTGGGCAATATCTCCCATCGCCATACGCACAAAAAACCGTTGGCGGCGGGAACGCTGCTGATTCAATTGGGCGGCCCCGGCATGCGCATTGGATTGGGTGGCGGCGCGGCGTCGTCGATGACATCGGGATCCAATACCGAGGCGCTGGATTTCGATTCCGTGCAGCGGGCGAATGCCGAAATGCAGCGCCGCTGTCAGGAAGTGATCGATGCCTGCTGGCAGATGATGGACGCAAATCCGATTCTCAGTTTGCATGATGTCGGTGCCGGTGGCATCTCGAATGCATTGCCCGAATTGGCGCACGGCGGCGGTGCCGGTGCGCGTTTTGATTTGCGCGCGGTGCCGTCGGAAGAGCCGGGGATGAGTCCGCGTGAAATCTGGAGCAACGAGTCGCAGGAACGCTACGTGCTCGCCATCGCGCCGGCGTCGCTGGAGCAGTTTCGTCGCCTGTGCGAACGCGAGCGTTGTCCGTTCGCGGTACTCGGTTCCGCGACCATCGAGCCGCAATTGATCGTCGTCGATCCCTTGTTCGGCAACCACGCGGTTGACATGGAAATGGACGTGCTGCTCGGCAAACCGCCGCGCATGCATCGTGATGTCTTGTCGGTGGCGGTGACGTTGCCCGCGCTCGATACATCGGCGATGGAATTGAAGGAAGCCACCTATCGTGTGCTGAAATTGCCGGCGGTGGCGGATAAGTCTTTCCTGATCACCATTGGGGACCGCTCCGTCGGCGGGCTGACCGCACGCGATCAATTCGTCGGCCCGTGGCAGGTGCCGGTGGCCGATTGCGCGGTCACGCTGATGGGCTTTCAGACCTTGCACGGCGAAGCAATGGCGGTGGGCGAGCGCGCACCGATTGCGATCATCGATGCGGCGGCATCCGGACGGATGGCGGTGGGCGAAGCGATTACCAATATCGCGGCGGCGGACGTGCGCACAATTGGCGATATCAAACTCAGCGCCAATTGGATGGCGGCGGCCGGTTTTCCAGGCGAGGACGCGCGCTTGTTTGAAACCGTTCATGCGGTCGGCATGGAATTGTGTCCCGCGCTCGGCATCTCGATTCCGGTCGGCAAGGATTCGCTGTCGATGAAAACAGCGTGGGATAAAGGCACCGGGGAAAAACAGGTGGTCGCGCCGGTTTCACTGGTGATCACCGCGTTTGCAATGGTGGGCAATGCCGGGGCCACATTGACACCGTTGCTCAAGCCCGATCAACCCGACACCGAGTTGGTGCTGATCGATCTCGGCGCGGGCAGGAACAGGCTCGGTGCATCCGCTTTGGCGCAGGTGTACACACAAGTTGGCAATGTCGCGCCGGATCTCGACGATGCGGCGCGCCTGAGGAATTTTTTCGCGGCGATTCGCGAACTTGCCATTGATGAAAAAATTCTCGCCTATCACGACCGCTCCGACGGCGGCCTGCTGGTGACGCTCACGGAGATGATGTTCGCCGCGCATTGCGGCGTCACAATTTATCTGGATGGCCTTACTTACGCCGAGCGCGAAGCCGATGTCGATGATTACGATGTCAGCGCCACGGCAAAGAAACTGGGCGAGAACGATGCGGTGCTTGCGGCGCTATTCAACGAGGAACTCGGTGCGGTGATTCAAATCCGGAAAGCGGATCGTGCCCGCGTCATGCAGGTGTTGCGCGACGCGGATCTCGCCACATGCAGCCACGTCATCGGCCACCCGAACGAGCTTGATGAATTGCGCGTGATTCGCGCCGCCACGCCATTGCTTGCGGAAAAACGCATCGACCTTCAATCGGCGTGGAGCGAAACCAGTTACTTGATCCAGTCGATGCGCGACAACCCCGCCACGGCGCAGCAGGAATATGCACGGCTAACGGAGGTCGCCGATCCGGGCCTCAATGCCCGCCTCACGTTTGATCCGGCTGAGGACGTCACCGCCCCTTTTATCGGCGACCGAAGTCACCAGCGGCCACGCATCGCGATTCTTCGCGAACAGGGAGTCAACGGGCAACTTGAAATGGCGCACGCGTTCAATCGCGCGGGGTTTGACGCCTTCGACGTTCACATGAGCGACATCATCGCGGGCCGCATATCGCTCGCGGATTTCAATGGCTTCGCCGCGTGCGGCGGCTTTTCCTACGGTGATGTGCTGGGCGCGGGCGAGGGATGGGCGAAATCGATCCTGTTCAACGCGCGCGCACGCGATGAATTTGAGGCGTTTTTCAAGCGCGCCGACTCATTCGCGCTCGGCGTCTGCAATGGTTGCCAGATGATGTCAAACCTGCACGAAATTATTCCCGGCACCGAAAACTGGCCGCACTTTGAACGCAATGCGAGTGAACAATATGAAGCGCGCACGGTGCTCGTGGAAGTCCGCGACTCACCATCGATCCTGTTCGCCGGCATGAGCGGCTCGCGCCTGCCGGTCGCGACGGCACATGGCGAAGGTCGCGCGGTGTTTCGCGATGTCACGCAGCAAAATGCCGCGCGCTGGTTGTGCGCCGTTGGATTCGTTGACAACACGGGTACCGCGACCGAAAATTTCCCGGCCAACCCCAACGGTTCGCCGCTCGGCATGACTGCCTTCACCACGCCCGATGGCCGCTTCACGATCATGATGCCGCACCCGGAACGGGTCGCGCTCAATGTAAATTTTTCATCGCGGCCGGACAATTGGGCGGCGGCAGATAGTTCTGGAGCCCCGGCCGTGAGCCCGTGGATGCGCATGTTCCGAAATGCACGGCAGTGGGTTGGCCAGTAGAGAAATTTGGGAGCTTCTAAAAACCCGTCGTTCCGGCGGAGCCTGCCCCGGCAGGCTCCGCCGGAATGACGAAATTTTGAGGTAAATAGAAGTACCCCTCAACCGACCCACATCCGCGCATTGCGAAACATCCGCATCCACGGACTGAACGCTGGGCGACCGGCGTTATCCGCTGCCGGCCAATTGCC
>JANLQC010000675.1:0-10792 GCA_031367575.1 Betaproteobacteria bacterium
GGCGGCGACACCATCACGGAATACCGCATCAAGGGCAAGCTCTACCAGCAGAGAATTCAACCCGCATCGGGCCCGGCCTATTTTCTGATCGACGAAAAGGGTGAAGGCAAATTCACCCGCGTCGATGGGCCGGACGTGAAGTATTCGGTACCGATGTGGGTGCTGCTCGAATGGTAGTGCGCGGTTGCCAGGTGCGCGCTGCCGTCATGAACGAGTTCGCATCCTGATGTCATTACCGTTTCGCGGCACGCCACTTTCATGAGTGTCTTCACCCCCGTCACCGTCGATGAGGCGCGCGCGTTTGTCGCACCTTACCGGATCGGCGACATTATCGATTTCCAGAATATCGCCGCCGGTGTCGAGAATTCCAATTTTTTCGTCACCACCACCGAAGGCCGCTATGTCCTGACGATATTTGAAAAAATCCCGCGCGCCGATCTCGATTTTTACATGGGGCTGATGGCGCACCTGCATGCCAACGGCATTCCCTGTGCCGCACCATTGCGAACGATGGACGGCGTGGTGCTGCACGCATTGCACGGCAAGCCGGCTGCACTGGTGACGCGTCTCACCGGCAACGATATCGCGCACCCAACGCCGGGCGACTGCCGGGTGGTCGGTGTTGCCCTCGCACGCATGCACGCGGTGGCGGCGTCATTTACCCGGAAGATGCCCAACTGGCGCGGACTTTCATGGTGCAAGCAAACGGCCGCCCAGCTCGCCGCGCACCTGTCGGCAGCAGAAAACACATTGCTCGACGCCGAACTCTTGTATCAGAACAACGTCAATACCCTTGCACTGCCGCACGGCGTGATTCATGGCGACCTGTTTCGCGACAATATTCTCTGGGACGATCACGGCACCCATCACACGCCGCAAATGATCGATTTCTATTTCGCCTGCGAGGATAAATTGCTGTTCGATGTCGCCGTCACCGTCAACGATTGGTGTCTCGATTATTCCGCGTTTCCGGGCGCGAACCTGAACGAAGCGAACACGCGCGCGCTGTTGCAGGGATACGCATCGGTGCGCGCATTCACGCCGGAAGAGCGCGCCGCCTGGCCTCAAATACTGCGTGCGGCGGTGATGCGAACATGGCTGGGGCGGCTTGAATACCATCATGTTCCGCGCGATTCGGAATTGACGCATCCGAAGGATCATCCATTTTCGGAACGCCTGCTTCGTCATCACATCGAATTCGCGCCGCAGCATTTGGCGCTGATGGCAACCGTCGACTGACAAGAATATGCAAGTCATCGATGCCCCCGCCCGCGCCGGTTTCGACTGGATCAGGCAATCCTTCGCGCTATTCGTTACGCAACCTGCCGCGTGGATTTCATTGCTGTCTTGCTTGATGATATTGACGCTGTCCGTCGCGTTGATCATTCAGATTGTGGGTGCCCCCGTTGCGTTGTTGCTGCAACCCGGATTGTTCGCCGGTTTTGTGATCGCGGCGCGCGATCAGGCGGCAGGCCAGCCGGTGAAACTTGCGTATCTGTTTGCCGGATTTCGCTTCAATGGCCGCGCGCTGATCATGCTCGGATCAATCCTCCTGCTAACTGAAATATCGGTGAAATTCCTGCTCGAATTTGCCGGGCTTCCCGGCGCGGAGCAGGCACTGCCCGCCGATGGTTCGTTTGACTTGCAGAAATTTACGCGCGCCAATGCGGAGTTGCTGCGCGGCAAGGAATGGCTGGTGTTTCTCGGCTTCGCGCTGGTGATGCTGACCAAGGCGGTGTTTTGGTTTGCGTTGCCGTTGCTGGCGCTGCACCCGATGCGCGTCAGCCACGCGATCCGCTGGAGCTTCTATGCGTTCATCGGCAATTTCCTGCCGATGCTGTTGTTCGCGATCGCCATGATCGCCCTCTTTGTCGTTGCCGCCATGCCGCTGCTGCTCGGGTTGATGGTGGCGATGCCGCTTTACGCCGTCACCCATTACACCAGCTACAAGAGTGTATTTCGCGCCGACTAGCGGGTGCGCATTTGGCGGCGGGTTCAAGCAGAAAAGGGGCAAAGCGGCGTATCCTTGCCGTGGGCCGTCAATCCGGTTTCAGCACGCGGCCCGTATATCCATCCATGCCGCGACGTCTCGCCCAATCAACTGCAACATACTTGATCGCTCCCCGCCAATAGAGGTCGCTCCCAACCTTACCGCCATCGAGGTCATCATGCGTCACCTGCTTTCCTTGCTCTTCCTGCTCGCCACTGCGGCTTCGGCGGCTGAAATTGTCATCGGCCAATCTGCGCCGCTCACCGGTGCAACGCGGATTTGGGCCTGGATATCCGCAACGGCGCGCTGGCCTATTTCAGGAAAGTGAACGACGCCGGCGGCGTCAATGGCAACAAGATCAAGCTCGTCACGCTCGACGACAAAAACGACACGAAATTGTCCGGCGAAAACACCAAGAAACTGATTGCGGAGCAAAGTGCGGTGGCGCTGTTCGGCTACGCGTCCTCGACCCTCAGCATCCCCGCGATGCCCGCCGTCAAGGAGGCGCGCGTGCCTTTCTTCGCGCCTTTCACCGGTGCCGACACCATCCGCAAGCAAAACGATTATGTGTATACCGTACGCGCCACCTACGCCGACGAGATTGAAAAAATCGTCAATTTCTGGGGCAGCCTCGGTTCCACGCGCGTGACCGTGCTGCATTACGATGATGCGGTCGGCAAACAGAATTTTGAAACCGTTGCCCGTTCGCTGGAAAAATTCGGCACCAAACCGGTCAGTGTAGCCATCAAGCGCAACGTGGACCTGGTCGCCGCCAGCACGCAGGAGGTGATCAACTCGAATCCGCAATTCGTGCTGGTCACGACGCTGTATGCGCCGGTTGCCCAGCTCGTCAACCAACTGAAAGCCGCCAACCGGCAATATCTGGTCACCAGTCTGTCCTTCGCCGGCGCGAGCCAGATTGCCAAGGCGCTGGGGCCGGACGCCGCCGGCGTTTCCGTGGCATTGACGGTGCCGACGCCCAAACAAACGAGCATTCCGGTCGTCAAGGAATGCACGGAGGCATGGACGACGTCAGGACAGGCGGATGCGATGTCGGTCACGGCGCTGGAGGCCTGCATCGCGGCGAAAGTGCTGGTTGAAGGCCTGAAAAAAGCCGGTAAGGAAGTTTCGCGGGAATCGCTGCAAAAATCGTTGTCCGCAATGGGGCGCATCGATACCGGCGGCTTGGTGGTGGAGTTCAAACCGGGCTTCCGTCATGGCGGAAAATACGTCGACATCGCGGTCATCCGCAAGAATGGCGAATTGATGAACTGACGCGCACCGGCCGTGTCCCTCGGTCGGGTGGGCGGCACTGTACAATCGAGGCATCTTTTTTTCCGCCGCGCCCATCGATGCGATTTCAATTTTCGTGTTTCACCCTGACCTGCGCGCTGGTCTGCAGCGGGTTGCCATCGGCCAATGCGCAGCCCGCCGCACCCGTCTTGTCGTCCAGCGCCGAAGCCATTTACCGCGATGCCAAACCGCGCCTGCTGCAAATTCGCACGCTGCTCAATAGCGCCTCGCAAAAATCCTCCACCGGCTCCGGTTTTCTGGTCAGTGCGGACGGGTTGGCAATCACCAATTATCACGTCGTTTCGCAACACGCGATGGAACCGCAGACTTATCGCATGGAATACGTCTCGGCCGACGGCACGCGCGGCAAACTGGCGCTGCTGGCCTTCGATGTGATCAACGATCTGGCGCTGGTGCAACTGGACAAAGGCGGCTGGAACCATTTTGAATTTGATCCGCGCGCCTTGAGCGGCAATTTGCCGCGCGGCGAAAAACTGTTCAGTCTGGGCAATCCGCTCGATATCGGTTTCGCGGTGATGGAAGGCAATTACAGCGGACTGGTCGAGCGCAGCTACGGCGAGCGCATCCATTTGTCCGGGCCGATGAATCCGGGCATGAGCGGCGGGCCAACACTGGCGGGTACCTCGCGCATCGCCGGCATCAATGTGGCCAAGGCTGTGTTCGCCGAGCAGGTGAGTTTTCTGGTGCCCGCCAAATACGCGGCGGCACTGATCACGAGGCCGCGTTTGCCCAATCCATTGAGCGGCAAAATCACCCGCACTGAGATCACCCGCCAAGTGACGGCGTGGCAGGCGGCGCTTTACACGGCGCTGGAGGCGAAAGGCTTCAAGGCCACGCCCAACGGCCCCTACATGGTGCCGGAGAGCGCGGCCGAATGGTTCACCTGTGGCGCGCGCACCAACGCCGACGCCAAGCCCGCGCCGCGTGCGCGCACCGATTCGTCGAGTTGCAGCATGCAAAATTGGCTGTTTCTGGCCGGCGATCTTTTTACCGGCAATGTCCGCATCGCGCGCAATCATTTCAAGGCGATCGACCTGAACAGTTTCCAGTTCGCCAATTTTGTTTCACAAAGTGCCCGGCTCTCGGGGGAAGAAGGCAACGTAAAACGATTCACCGCACCGGCCTGCCATGAAGACATCGTGGTCGCGGCGGGCGACGGTGCGCCCGGCCATCCACGGATCAGGGTGATGTGGTGCGCAAGCGCCTACCGCGATCTCGAAGGCCTGTTCAACGTTGCGATGATGGCGGTGACGCAGGATCGCGCCAACGAGGCGGTGGCGATGACATTGTCGATGAGCGGCACCACCTATGAAAGCGCAACGCGCTACGCAAAGAAATTGATCGGCGAATTGACGGTGGCACCATGAATTCGCCGGCGTTTTTCTGGGTCGAGATTCTCGATAAATCCGGTGCCGTCGTTTCGCGCCAGCGCATTCAGGCGAATGTCGCCACCATTGGCCGCGGATACGACAACGATGTCGTGATCGATGATGCGTTTGTCGCACCTTCGCACCTGCGCATCGTGCTTGAACCGCCCGGCACCGATAATGGTGCAACATCTTCGTCAACACTCTGGGTCGAGGATCTGGGCTCGCTAAACGGTACCGTCGATGTTTCGCGTGCAGCGAACATCACGCGGATGCCGGTCGCCAATGAAGCATTGATCCGCATCGGCCAAACCGAATTGCGCATTCGCCGCGCGGGCTTTGAAATCGCCGCCGCACTGCCGTTGCCGGTGGCGGCCGCACCGGTCGCAGCGACGCCGGTCGCATCGATCGCGATCGCGCCAACAAATCCGGTTGCCACATTCGGCGATGGCAAGGCAGCGGCAGGCCTGATGGCCTTGTTCGTTGCGACCCTTGTCCTGTCCACCTGGCTATCGCATACCACCGAGTTCAAGCTCGCGGCCTATCTCCCCGGCGGCGTGATTTTTCCGCTGCTGGTGATCGGCTGGGCGGGAATCTGGACGCTGCTGACCCGCCTCGTCACCTCGCGCGGACAATTTTTCCTTCATGTGGCCATCGCCTTCGCGTTCATGCTGGTAATCCACGTTGCTGATGTTGCCGCCGATTTCGCCTCCTATGCATTTGCCTGGGTGGCGCTGCAAAAGTGGCTGCCGCCGCTGGCATGGGTGATGTTCGGCGCACTTTGTTTCGCGCATATTCGCGTGATCTCACCCAAACACAACCGGCTGACCGGCGGCGTTTTGGGCGCGCTTGTGGTATTCGCCATCGGCGCGCACCTGTCGTTGCGCGCCGAAGCCGAGCGCACGCAACCGATGCGCATTTCGGCCAAACTCATGCCGCCATTCCTGCTGATGAAAACGCCGGAATCACCGGACGCGTTTTTCAAAGGCGCATCCGCGCTGGTTCCCAAGCTTGAAGAAGAACGCAAAAAGGAACCGACATCGGGCGGATTTTCGCTGAGCGATTTCGACTGAAACCAGATTTGCGGTCGTTCCGATGGTCAACGATTGATCGACATATCGAAAATTGTCAAAAACCCCAGCATTGGCGCGGCTTTTGAGGCAAAAAGCCCCCGAAAAGCGCGCCAATGCTGGGGTTTAATGCGGGGTACTACTATTTACCCCCAATTCTTGTCATCCTCGCTACCCCGGCGACATCGCCGTCAATTTCGCATACTGCAACGCCAGCCACTTGGTGCCGTCGCCGCGAAACTTGACCTGCACACGCGCGTCCAGCCCGTGGCCTTCAAAATTCACCACCACACCTTCGCCGAATTTGGTGTGCATCACGTTCTGCCCGATCGCGAAGGGATGTGCGTCGGGGCGCCTGGTTTCAAAGTGCGCGCGTGCCGTGTCAGGCGCGCCTTCGCGCCCGTAGCTTGACTCGGTGGCATGTCGGCCCGGCCTCGCGAAATGTTGTTCGCCGCTGCCGCGGCCTTCGCGCCACACCCCTCCCGCATAGCGGGCATTGGCATTGGCACCGCCGGATTCAGACGCGTGATATCCGCCGCCACCGCGCGCCACGGGATAGGTTCGCTGTCCCGCCAGATAGCCGGCCTGTCTTTCCGGCACCACGATCCATTTGCACAGTGCTGCCGGACTTTCCTCAACGAAGCGCGACACGATGCCGTAGCGCATCTGCCCGTGCAACATGCGCTGCGCGGCAAACGAGAGGTAGAGCCGTTCACGGGCGCGCGTGATCGCGACGTACATCAGGCGCCGTTCTTCTTCGATGCTGGCCAGATCCTTGATCGAGTTTTCGTGCGGAAACAGGCCTTCTTCGAGGCCGCTTAAAAACACCGCCGTGAATTCGAGCCCCTTGGCGGAATGCACCGTCATCAATTGCAGCGCGTCCTCATTCACGCCCGCTTCATGTTCGCCCGCCTCGAGACTGGCGTGCGTCAGAAAGCCCACCAGTGCGCTGTCGTCGCCTTCATATTCTTCCTGAAATTGCGCGGTCGCATTGATCAGCTCGGCCAGATTTTCCAGCCGGTCGGCACCTTCGCGCTCGGACTTATAGTGCGCGCGCAAGCCGCTTTTCTCCAGGCATTCATCGGCCAGTTCCTGCAACGCAACCACCTGTGACGATGCTTTCAATGACTCGGCAATTTTCAGGAACGCGCCGATGGCTGAGGCCGAACGGCCGCTGATTTCGCCTTTGGCAATTCCGGTCGCCGCCGCCGCGTACATCGAGACGTTGTCGCGCTGCGCCAATTCCTGCACCAGTTCCAATGAACGCGCACCGATGCCGCGCGGCGGAAAATTGATCACCCGCGAGAAGGCGCCGTCGTCGTCGGGATTGGCCGCGATGCGCAGATAGGCGAGCGCATGCTTGATTTCCTGGCGCTCGAAAAAACGCAATCCGCCATAGACTTTGTATGCAACACCGGCACGGAACAGCGCATGTTCCAGCACCCGCGATTGCGCGTTGGACCGATACAACAGCGCCATATCGTTCAACGCGACCCCGCCGCGATTGAGCGCCTTTGCTTCGTCAATGATGAATTGCGCTTCTTCATTGTCCGAGGAACCGGCGTAAATTCGCACCGGCTCACCGCTGCCGGCCTCAGTCCACAAGTTCTTGCCGAGCCGCTCCTTGTTCTGCTGGATTACCGCGTTGGCGGCATCGAGGATGTTGCCTTGCGAGCGGTAATTCTGTTCAAGCTTGATGACGTTTGGGCCGGCAAAATCGCGCTGGAAATCGCGCATGTTGCCGACCTCGGCACCGCGAAATCCGTAGATCGATTGATCGTCGTCGCCCACCGCAAACATCGCCGCGCCACCACCGGCCAGCAATCGAATCCATTGGTATTGCAAGCGATTGGTATCCTGAAATTCATCGACCAGAATGAATTTGAAGCGCTCGCGATAATGTTCCAGCAATGGCGGATTTTTGCCGAGCAATTCGTAACAGCGCAACAGCAGCTCGGCAAAATCAACCACGCCTTCTCGCTGGCATTGCTCGTCGTAGGCGCGATACAGCTCCACCTGCCGGCGGGTAAATTCATCCTGCGCTTCGACCGCGCCGGCACGCAGGCCCTGATCCTTGCAGTGATTGAAAAACCAGCACATCTCGCGCGGCTTGAATTTTTCATCATCGACGTTGAGCGTTTTCAACAATCGCTTGACCGCCGATTGCTGATCGGCTGAATCGAGAATCTGAAAGGTCTGCGGCAAATTGGCATCGCGATAGTGCGCGCGCAACAGGCGATTGCAGAGGCCGTGGAAGGTGCCGATCCACATGCCGCGGGTGTTGATCGGCATCATCGCGGACAGGCGCGCGAGCATTTCTTTCGCGGCCTTGTTGGTAAACGTCACCGCGAGAATGCCGCCGGGACTCACTTGCCCGGTTTGAATCAGGTAGGCGATGCGCGTGGTGAGCACCCGCGTTTTGCCGCTGCCGGCCCCCGCCAACACCAGCGCGCTCTGATGGGCGAGGGTGACGGCTTTCAGTTGTTCGGGGTTGAGATTTTCAAGCAGCTGCGGATGCGGATGCGGCGCGGATGGCGGGAATGGCGGGAATGGCGAAAAAGGGGCGTTCATGCGGAGCCATCA
This sequence comes from Betaproteobacteria bacterium, assembly GCA_031367575.1. Taxonomy (GTDB): domain Bacteria; phylum Pseudomonadota; class Gammaproteobacteria; order Burkholderiales; family Usitatibacteraceae; genus UKL13-2. Next base: position 8,325 of record JANLQC010000675.1, read on the forward strand.
GAATTGACGCCACATTATAGGGGCGGATATTGCCGCACATTTTTTTGCGCGTGGTTTGCGGCATCCACATTCGTCTGTTTCCGCGCCAACAACGGCGCGTGTGACACCGTCACGAACGAATATTCACTTCCTTGAATCCCGAACCGGCCTTCAGGCGCGTCGCGAGTTGCCTTGCCGAAAGTTCGCTTTCCATCTTCGCAATGGTCAGCGTATTTTCGGGGGTGATCTCGGCCGGATAACCGTTGGCGCGCAATCCCCGCGCGGCCTCACGGGCCACAGTGCGCGAGGTGAAGCCGCCGATCACCACCGTCCAGTTGCCGTTGGCGGTTGCGCCTTTGCCGACTTCGATTTCGGTCTCGGCGGCAAACGCCTCAAGCTGTGCCGATGGAAGGAAACTGAGCGGCTCGGGCGGTGCGGCGCGCGTCGATTGAAAAAACTGAAACGGCTGATCGAGCGTCAAAGACTTGTTGTCATTGCCGGTGATTTCAATCCTGCCTTCGATCAGGCAGACGATATCCTTGTCCTCGCGGCCCCGGCCCCAGAGATCGGTGCCGCGAATGCCGATGGTGGCGTTCTGCCCGACGCGGATACGCACGTCACGCCGCGCGCTCCTGGCGAACACCTGCGTGGTGAAGCGAAATGCGCCGGTGACAACATTCAGTGCCGCATCATAAACACCGCTGCGCGGTTGCGCTTTTTCGATCACAAATTTTGCGTTCTCACCGAGCTTCACCAAGCTGCCCTCGTCCAGTTTCAACAGCATGCGCGCGCCGACCCCGGTGCGCACCGTGTCACCCGACTGCAACGCAATGCCCGGCGAAATCGGCACCGTCAGTCCGCCACGATCCAGCCACGCCGGCAATTGCACCGCCTCGACGGTTGCCACGGCGGCGGCAAGGTCTGAGAAACAGGTCGCCAACAGGATCGTTATCTGAACAATCAATTTCTTCATTTCCGATACTCCAATATGTCGTTCATTCGTCGTTCATTTGACTTTTTCATACGCAAGAAAATCATTGCCGGATGTTGTCACCCCAGACGCCGCGCCCTCGTGAAAGCCCGGCAATACCCGGCCTGTATAATTCAAGATTACACAAATTGCGGCGGATTTTCTGATTGTCCGCCCGCCCAAGCGCCATGGATTCCCCGTACCAACCGAAAAAAATTGAGGCCGGCGCGCAAGCCGAATGGTCGCGCACCCACGCCTACCGGGTACGCGAACATGCGCTCGACCAACGCGGAAACCCGAAGCCGAAATTCTATGCCTGTTCGATGCTGCCCTACCCGTCGGGCAAGCTGCACATGGGCCACGTGCGCAATTACACCATCAACGACGTGATGCTGCGCCACCTGCGCATGAAGGGCTACAACGTATTGATGCCGATGGGCTGGGACGCGTTCGGCCTGCCGGCCGAAAACGCGGCGATCGCCAACAACGAGCCGCCCGCCAAATGGACCTACACCAACATCGCCGAGATGAAAGCGCAGATGCAGCCGCTCGGCTTGGCATTTGACTGGTCGCGCGAAGTCACCACCTGCAAGCCCGAGTATTACAAGTGGAATCAGTGGCTGTTTCTGAAAATGCTCGAAAAAGGCATCGCCTATCGCAAAACGCAAGTCGTGAATTGGGATCCGGTCGACCAAACGGTGCTGGCCAATGAGCAGGTAATCGACGGCCGCGGTTGGCGGTCCGGCGCATTGGTGGAAAAACGCGAGATTCCCGGCTATTACCTTGCGATCACAAAATATGCCGACGAATTACTCGATAGCGTCAAAACCAAGCTCGATGGCTGGCCGACGCAGGTTCGCACCATGCAGGAAAACTGGATCGGCAAATCGGTGGGCGTGCGGTTTGCTTTTCTTCATTCAATTCGCGATGCGAAGGGTCTGATTCAGGACGGCAAATTGTTCGTCTTCACCACCCGCGCCGACACCATCATGGGGGTGACATTTTGCGCCGTCGCGCCGGAGCATCCGCTGGCGCAACACGCGGCGGCATCGAACCCGGCGGTCGCGAAATTCATCGAGCAGGCCAGCCTCGGCGGCACCACGGAAACCGAAATCGCGTTAAAGGATAAAGAAGGGGTTGCAACCGGACTATTGGTCACGCATCCATTGACGAACGAACAAATTCCGGTCTGGGTCGGCAACTATGTGTTGATGGCGTATGGCGATGGCGCGGTGATGGGGGTGCCGGCGCACGATGAACGCGATTTCGCGTTTGCAAAGAAATATGAGTTGCCGATTGTGCAGGTTATTTCGGCACCAACTGGCAAACCGAAACGAGGTTCAGCGTCCGGTGCCAGTTCGGAAACGGGTTCAAGGTCAGGTACAAATTCTGTCTATAAGTCAATTTCAGGTACATATTTCGATTTCAGCCAAAATGCTTGGAAAGATTGGTATGGCGAAATTGATTCTGGAATATGCATTAATTCCGGCCCAATGAACGACATGAATTACGTGGCGGC
>JANLQC010000677.1:0-2575 GCA_031367575.1 Betaproteobacteria bacterium
AGGACACCCGCAGCATCCTCACTTCACCGCGAAGGCGATCACTTCTTGTGTTTCCTTAATGAAAACCCGTCCTTCGGCGGTGGTGTTACTACGCTCAAGCCGCACCGGCATCTTGACTTGAGACGTGTACCAGTAGATCCAGCGCGAGGTACCCATCTTTCCCGTCTTTCGATTCTTCCACTCGCCGATTCGCTCGACTTTGATAGCGCGAAATCGACCCATCGGCGTCTCGATTTCTTCTTCGCCGTAGACCGCGATTTTCGCGTTAATGTCAGAGGCATATTCATCGTCGATTTGCTCCACCATGACGCCATTCCATGCGAGCCCAGGCGTCAGGGGAAAAACAAAGAACATGGACGACGGCGAATAGGTATGCGTTTTCCCCGCGATTTTCTCAACCAGTGTGTTGCCCGACAAGTCGCGGACGACGCCGTTGTCTTGTGTGAACGTATCGCCGTTGATCGACGTGATTGCTCGCTTTGCCGTGCGTACTTCGCCGGTTAGCTCATTCGTAAATCGCCATTCCCACCAATCGCCGACTTCAAAACGCGGTGCCGCGCCGGGGCTGGTCGATTTGGCCCGCATCGCAACGACTGGCTTCGACGCGGGTTGTTTAGGCGCGGGCACTGGCGGTGCGCGCTTCAAAATCAATTCACTCTCCAGCGACGTGCTTTCCCACGGCGTCTGCGCGCCATTCGATTCTGCACGCACCGCCACGCGGACCTGTTTGAACGCATCCTCGATACGCGCGCCGGGTTTGCCGAGGTTCCCGAGCAGATGTTTCGTGTACAACCCGTTTCGGGCGCCAAGCCCAACGCCGTCGGCGGCGACCGATCCCGGCGCGGTGGCAAACGCGACCACGGTACCCGGTGGCGCATCAATTTGCGCAAGCCCGCTGTTGGCGAGTTTGAATTTGGACGCGAACGGATTGTTGCGGCAGGCGTCGAGGATGATCAGGTTGGTGTGATTACGCGCACTGTCCATTTTTTCCAGCACGGCCTGCAAATCGAGCGCATTGAATGCGACTTCGTCTTCGCGACCGATATCGGCATCGACCGGCAACAAATAATTGCGACCGCGCACCTGAACACCATGACCCGCGAAAAAAAACAGGCCCAGCGTTTCGCGCGAGAGCCGATCGCCGAATTCCCGCAGCGCTCGATGCATTTCTTTCAACGATGCGTTATCGCGCTGAATCACTTCAAAACCCGATTGCTTCAGGAGCGCGGCCATATCGGCGGCATCGTTGGGCGGATTCGCGAGAGCGTCGCCGGGGTAGGCACCGTTGCCTATGACGAGTGCCAGACGGGCGAGCTTGTTGGGCTTTGCGGCGCCGGGCGTTTGGGCAAAAGCTGTCGCGGCGAAAACCGATAACAGAATCGCAACCATCCAACGAAGACGTAAGTGACTCATTTTTCCCCGGCAAAAATGATTGTGCAATTTGAATCAGGCAAGCATATCAAACAACGTCCGCGCCACCACTTTTGTTGCGCGCCGCAAATCTTCCAGCACGATGTGTTCATCGGCACGCTTGGCATTGCTCTCCAATACGGTGCGCGGCCCGGCACCATAGATCGCTGATGGCACGCCTGCCCCTCCATATAAACGCACGTCGGTATAAAGTGGCGTGCCGGACACCGGAATAGGTTCACCGAAAATGGCCTCTCCGTGTTTTTGCAGCGCATTCACCAGCGGTGCATTGCCGGGGAGCGGCTGCAGGGCGTGTGCCATCAACAGGCGTTTGATCTCGACGGTGATGCCCGGATAACCTGCCGCCGCGCCGGCAATCACGCGGCGGATATCCGCTTCCACCTCAACTGGATTTTCTTCCGGGATCATGCGCCGATCCAGTTTCAACACGACCTTGCCCGGCAACACGTTGGTATTGGTTCCCCCCTCAATGCGGCCGACATTCAGATACGGATGTTTGATGCCCGCGACTTTCGATGAGATGGATTTGTAAAGACGATTTTGTTCATACAGTGCGGTGAGGATCAGGTTCGCACCTTGCAATGCGTCAACGCCCGTATCGGGAATCGCCGCGTGCGCCATCTTGCCGTGTACCGAGACTTCCATTTGCAGGCAGCCGTTGTGCGCGGTCACCACTTGATAGCTGAAGCCGGCGGCGAGCACGTAATCCGGCTTCGTCAATTTGTTTTTGAGTAACCAACCCGGCCCCAATTCGCCGCCGAATTCTTCGTCGTAGGTGAAATGAAGTTCGACCGCGCCGTGGAGATTGGCGTTGAGCGATTCCAGCTCGCGCACCGCAAACGTATAGGTGGCGAAATCGCTTTTGCTGACAGCGGCAGCACGACCATACATCTTGGCATCGACAATATCGCCGCCGTAAGGATCATGCGTCCAGCCTTCGCCCGGCGGCACCACATCGCCATGCGCATTCAGCGCGACGGTAATGCCATCGCCATACCTTCGACGCACGATCAGATTGGTGATCGATTGCAGGCCATAACTTTTCGCTTCCGCTGCCGGCACCGCGTGCTTCTCGGCGGAAAAGTTGAATGCCGCGAGCAGCTCGGCGGTGCGCTCGGCGTGCGGCGCGTTGTTGCCGGGAGGG
>JANLQC010000058.1:0-6544 GCA_031367575.1 Betaproteobacteria bacterium
CCTTGTCCAAATCGGCCAATGACTTGAACGGGCCATTTTTGGTGCGGTGATCGATGATGGCTTGCGCCTTCACTTCACCAATGCCGTTCAAGGACATCAGTTCTTCCTTGGTGGCGGTGTTCACGTTCACGGCTGCGAACGCGATCGAGATCGACGCGAACAACGCGAAGATCGATGCGAGGATTTTATTCATTGCGTTTCCTTGAGTGAGTGAGAAAGTATTTAAAACAAAACATTACTGCCCCGACCGCCTCGCCCAATGCAGAAAGCGCGCAACTTCGGTGCGGTTTTGCCGATCGACACAACCTGTTACAGAACCGCTGTCGTTAAAACGACGGCCTCATGAAACGGTTGACGCATGCGGCAAGCGGTTTTTATTGACAACGATTTTCGCCGCGCACGCGAGAGAAATAAAACTGAATCCCCCCGACTTTGCAAAAACATCCGTTTCCGCAATCATCCAAAAATTATCGGCGTATGCGGCACGAACTCGTTGATTATATAGATAATTCCGGGTACAAGGCAAGCGCAATTACAACATTTTTCGACAATTTGCGATGCGCCTCGCGTGTCGCATCAAACTTTCTGATGCGCGTCCAATATTTCTTCGCGCGACGCGGTTGCGGTACCAAGCTTGCCGACAACCACGCCGGCGGCGAGATTGGCGATATGCACCGCCTCGGCAATCGGTACCCCGGCGGCAAGCATCAATCCCATGGTCGCAATCACGGTGTCACCGGCACCGGAAACATCAAAAACTTCGCGCGCGCGCGTCGGTTCGTGGCTGGCCCCGGTCGCGGTAAAGAGGCTCATGCCCTCCTCGGAACGGGTCACCAGCAACGCCTCGAGATCGAGTTCGCGCCGCAATGCGTCAGCCTTGGTGGCGAGTTCGGTTTCGCTGTTCCAGCGCCCGGCGACATCGCGAAATTCGCTGCGGTTGGGGGTGAGCAAGGTGGCCCCGCGATACCTGGCGTAATCGTCGCCCTTGGGATCGACCAGAATTGGCTTGCCGTGGCGCTTGGCCGCGTCGATCATTTTGGAGACATGGGTAAGCGCGCCCTTGCCGTAGTCCGAGAGGATCACCAAATCCACGCCATCCACCAGCGATTCGAATTCGCCCAGTTTGTCTGCAAGTACCTCGTGTGAGGGCGGGGTCTCGAAATCGATGCGCAACAATTGCTGCTGGCGGCCGATGACACGCAATTTCACGGTGGTCGGTAATTGTGTGTCCTTGTGGAACAGCGTGACCACTTTTTCCTGTTTCAACAGCGCCGCCAATGAGCGCCCGGCATCGTCATCGCCCACCACCGACAGCAGCGTTGCCTTGCCGCCGAGCGACACGATATTGCGCGCCACATTGGCGGCACCTCCCGGACGCTCTTCGACGCGCTGCACATGCACCACCGGCACCGGTGCCTCGGGCGAGATGCGCGAGACATCGCCGAACCAGTAGCGGTCGAGCATTACGTCACCCACGACGAGCACATGGGCGCGGGAACAATCGGGGAGGGTCAGCACGTGTGATCTTTGGAAAAAAGCAAAACACCAGCACGGGCGCGGATTTTCGACACAAAATGCCCGGAAACCCGCACCAGTGCTGGTGTTTTCAATTCAAGTGTACGGACGAATGCATCCGTTGATCGTTCATTTCTCATTCGCCTGCGCGCGCCCGATCGGGTAGTACTCGAAGCCGAAATCTTTCATGCTGGATGGCTCATAGAGATTGCGGCCATCGAAAACCACCGGCGCTTTCAGTGCCGCTTTCATGGTGGCGAAATCGGGCGAACGGAATGTTTTCCATTCGGTCACAATGGCAAGCGCATCGGCACCGACCAGCGCATCGTTGGCGCTTTCAGCGAAACGCACGCTGGCGTTGCCGCCCAATAAATGCCTTGCCTCCGCCATCGCGACCGGATCGAAGGCGGCGATTTTTGCGCCGCGCTGGGTGAGATCATCGATCAACACCAGACTCGGCGCCTCGCGCATGTCGTCGGTATTGGGCTTGAACGCGAGTCCCCAAATCGCAATGGTTTTCCCGGCCAATTCTTCGCCGAAACGCCTGACGATTTTTTGCGTGAGCACATGTTTTTGCGCAACGTTCACGCGCTCAACGGCATCGAGCAATTTCAGCGACATGCCGGCATCAGTCGCGGTGCGCTGCATCGCCTGCACGTCCTTGGGAAAACACGAGCCGCCATAGCCGATACCCGGATACAAGAATTGATAGCCGATGCGCGGATCCGAGCCGATGCCTTTGCGCACCGATTCAATATCGGCACCCAATCGCTCGGCCAGCAGCGCGAGTTCATTCATGAATGAAATACGCGTGGCCAGCATCGCGTTGGCGGCGTATTTGGTCAACTCGGCCGAACGCACATCCATCACCATCAGGCGGTCATGGCTGCGTTGAAACGGCGCGTAGAGTTTTCGCATCGTTTCGATGGTCTCGGGATTGTCGGCACCGATGACGATGCGATCAGGCCGCATGAAATCCTCGACCGCCGCACCTTCTTTCAAGAATTCCGGATTCGAGACCACCGAAAAATTGATCGCGGCACCGCGCGCTTCAAGTTCTTCGGCAATCGCCGCTCGAACACGGTCGGCGGTACCCACTGGAACGGTGGATTTGTCGATGACAATTTTTGAAGCCGTCATGTGGCGCCCGATATTGCGCGCGGCGGCCACCACGTATTGAAGATCGGCCGAGCCATCTTCGCCGGGTGGCGTTCCGACCGCGATCATCTGCAGATCGCCATAGGCAACCCCTTCGACGATATCGGTGGAAAATTTGAGGCGTCCCGCCGCAATATTGTTGGCGACGATTTCCTTTAGCCCCGGTTCGAATATCGGAATGCCGCCGCCTTGCAGGGTGGCAATTTTTTTCGGGTCGATATCAATGCACAGCACGCGATTGCCGACGTCCGCAAGGCAGGCACCGGTAACCAAGCCGACATAGCCGGTTCCAACGATGGTGATGTTCATATTTTATTGAGTGGGCGCTGTTTCGGGCGCCAATAGTTGGTTATTGATTTCACGCAATGTGGCAATGGGGTCAGTGGCGTGGGTAATGCTGCGACCGATGACCAGATAGTCCGCCCCCATTTTAATCGCTTCCACCGGCGTTACGACGCGCTGCTGATCACCTTTTGCGTCACCCGGCAATCGGATTCCGGGGGTGACTTTCAGGAACGGCCGCGTCGATGGCAGCGTGGCATTCAGCAGTGGCGCTTCTTCGGCCGAACACACCACGCCGTCGAGCCCGGCTTGAAAACACATGTTTGCCAACCGCAGAACGTGGGTCTTTGCATCCGCCTCTACGCCGATCTCGGCAAGATCTGCCGAACTCAAACTGGTGAGCACCGTCACACCGATGACAAGCGGCTTTTTCCCCGCGCCCGCATCGATTGCCTCGCGCGCGGCAATGAGCATCGCGCGACCGCCGCTGGCGTGAACGTTCAGCATCCAGACACCGAGTTTTGCCGCCGCGCGACAGGCACCGGCAACGGTATTGGGAATATCGTGAAACTTGAGATCGAGGAAGACGTCAAAGCCGCGTTTCACCAGTGCTTCCACCATCGCCGGGCCGCATGCGGTGAATAATTCCTTGCCGACTTTCACCCGACAAAGTGCCGGGTCAAGTTGGTCGACCAAATTCATGGCACTGGCGCGGTCGGGGTAATCGAGCACCACAATCAGCGGCTTCTTGTTCATCAATTTGCGCCTCTGTTGGTTGATTTGTCGTTGGCCATCATTCCACCTGCGGGCGGGCGCTCGCTCGTGTCGTATGCCGATGTCAGGCGCGGCGGAAACGTTTCCCAGCCGCTACAGGCGGGACACTGCCAATAGAATTGCTTCGCCTTGAAGCCGCAATTGGCACATAAGTAAACCGCCAGCCGGGTCGAGTGCGTATGTACCAATTTTTTTAGCACCTGCAAATCGGCCTTGCGATCTTCCGTGGCAAGGAGCAACTCGGCCTCATAGCGTTTGTCGAGCCCGACCAGCGTCGGATTGCGTTTCAATTCTTCGTTGATGAATGCCAGCGCGGCGGCCGCACCATTGCGTGTGAGCGTCGCTTCAAAAATGGTATCGAGCAAATCGAGTGCCGGATAGCGCCACTGCAACGACATGAGTTCAGCGAGTCCTTCGGCACCCTCGCCCAATGCTTCATGGCTCGCCATTATTTGATCCGCCATCAACCCAAGATAGGCGGGATCCTGCTGCTCGATTTTTCGCCAACTGAGAATTGCATCGCGATGGCGGCCCTCGGTCGCGCAAAATTCGGCGCGGATCAAATGCGCGCGCACGCATTTTGGGTTCGCGTTGATGGCATCGTTCAGGTGGCCCTCGGTCTGGGTTTTGCCACCCTGTTGGTATGCGTCAACAGCCAACTCGCAGTGAAAATTGGCGATCGCGCGACGGTCGCGCAGCATCGACTTGTCAATGACTGAATCATTCACCGTTCCGGGTTGTGATGCCAATGTTGAATCGTCAGCGTTGGTGAGTCGCTCGGCGACATCGACGGCCTTGACCCAGTCGCGCTCCTGCACGTAAATATCGAGAAGTTGTCGGAGCGTCTGCATTTGCTGCGGCCGATTGCCTGCCGGTTTCGCCACAAGGTCGACGAGGATGCGCTCGGCATGATCCAGCAAGCCCGCTTTCTGGAAATCCATTGCCAGCTCGATCAGCGCATCGGTGCGTTGATCGGGGGCGTGATTGTTGCGTTCGGAGAGTTCCTGATGGACACGTATTGCGCGATCCACTTCGCCGCGCCGACGAAACAGGCTGCCGAGCGCGAATTGCAACTCGACCGCCTCGGGATTCGCTTTGGTGACTTCAATGAATGATTCAATCGCCTTGTCTTGCTGCTCGTTCAACAGAAAATTGAGGCCCTTGAAATACGCTTGCGGCATCGCCCGCGATTCCTGAAGAAGTTCCTTGATATCGACGCGTGCCACCATCCAGCCCATGGCGAAAATCGCCATCGCACCGAGGAACAGCCACGGCAGCCATTCAATCATCAACGGTGTTCATGGCGTTGGTGGAAATGGCCGGCAGCGCCAACTCCGCTTCGCGCACTTTTTGCTGGAGCGCACGATTGAGTTTGCGGACTTCGCGTTTCAGGCGAAAAATGCTGGGCAAGGAAGCCAGCAAACCGAGCAACAGACCGCCGCCAAAAAACGCCAGCAGAATCAGTGCAAGGGGTGCCTTGAGCGAAGAATCAAGGTAGCCGTTGAGCGTGACCGGATCCGCATTCTTGGCCGCGAACCAGACGAAAAGCAGAATCACGATTGCGCGCACGATCCAGATCAGAATTCGCATGGGCTAACACCGGTGGTGGTTAAGAAAAACGTGACCCTATTGTAGTCTTTGCGACCAATGCATCGCCCGCGTGAAAACCCATAAGGGCGAAAAAAAGCCAGATGCATTTTTGCATCTGGCTGGTGATTTTGTGCGGCATTTTCATTCGCTGGATCCGCCTGCGGCGGCACTGGCGGCGTTGGCGTCGTCGATCAGGTCAACGCGTTCGCGCAACTCCTTGCCCGCCTTGAAATGCGGCACGTACTTCTTTGGCACCTGCACCTTTTCGCCGGTCTTGGGATTGCGTCCGGTGCGCGGTGGCCGGTAATTGAGGCCGAAGCTGCCAAAACCGCGAATCTCGATCCGGTCGCCCTGCGAAAGGGTCTGCGACATCGCATCAAGCATGGTTTTTACCGCGAGCTCGGCATCTTTGGGCGCGAGCTGGCTGTGGCGCGCGCTCAGTATTTCAATCAATTCAGACTTGGTCATGGATTTCACGAGGCTATTCCTGAAATCGTTATTACCGCAATGGGGCAATGCTGACGCGGGCACCGCATGATCGCGCGGTGCCCGAATCGAGTTGCTGTTAGTTGCCGCTGTTCTCGCCCTGCTTCATCTTGGCCTTCAGCAACGCGCCCAGATTGGTGGTGCCCGCGTTGTTCGGCGCATCATCGACCATTTTCTTCATGGCATCTTTCTCTTCAGCGGCGTCTTTTGCCTTGATGGAAAGATTGATGTTGCGGGTCTTGCGATCCACGTTGACGATGACGGCTTCGATTTCGTCGCCTTCTTTCAGGTGGGTGCGGATGTCTTCCACGCGCTCGCGCGACACTTCGGAGGCGCGCAGATAGCCTTCAATATCGCCACCCAATGCAATCGTCGCCCCTTTGGCGTCGATTGCTTTCACGGTGCCCGTCACCAGCGTGCCCTTGTCGTTGATTGCGGTGTAGTTGGTGAATGGATCATCGTCCATTTGCTTGATGCCGAGCGAAATGCGCTCACGCTCGACATCGATTGCCAACACCACCGCTTCCAATTCGTCGCCCTTCTTGAAATTCTTGACCGCTTCCTCGCCAGCCACGTTCCACGACAGATCGGACAAATGCACGAGGCCGTCGATGTTGCCCGGCAAGCCGATGAACACGCAGAAATCAGTGATCGATTTGATCGTGCCGGTGACTTTTTCGCCCTTCTTGTGCGACATCGAAAACTCGTCCCACGGGTTCGCCTTGCATTGTTTCATGCC
>JANLQC010000076.1:0-1561 GCA_031367575.1 Betaproteobacteria bacterium
CCGTTTGGCGAGCTGGCGTGTCGCGGCGATGCCGGTTTCGCGCAGCGTTTTTTGGTCAATCTCGCCATCAACAAATTGCCATGCCTGCCGGTATCCAACGGCACGCATCGATGGCATGTCTGCGTCAAGCGCATAGTGCCTGCGCAACTGTAGTAACTCATCAACCAGTCCCTCGGCCAGCATCGCCTCGAAGCGCGCCGCAATGCGTTGGTGGAGCACGCCACGATCATCGGGTACAAGACCAATCTTCAATGTGCGCCACGCAAATTCTCGCGGTTCGTTTGCGCGTGTTTGAAGCGTTGAAATCGGCGTGCCCGTGAGTTGAAAAACTTCCAGCGCGCGCTGGATTCGTTGCGAATCGCCGGGCTTCAACCGTTGCGCAGTTTGTGGATCAACGCGTTCGAGTTCGCGATGCATGCCTGCCCAGCCAATTTGCGCGGCGCGCGCCGCCAATTCCGCGCGCACCACCGAATCCGCTTCCGGCAACTCGCTTAATCCGCCGAACAACGCCTTGGCGTAAAGCATGGTGCCGCCGACCAGTAGCGGCACCTTGCCGCGCGCGCTGATTGCCGCCATCACGGCGCGTGCATCGCGGCAAAAACGTGCGGCTGAATACGCGCAAGTCGGGTCGATCAAATCGATCAGATGATGTGGATATCTCTTCAGCGTATCGGCATCCGGCTTTGCGGTACCGATATTCATGTTGCGATAAACCAACGCAGAATCGACGCTGACAATCTCGAGCGGAAATCGATCCGCCAGATGCAACGCCAGCGCCGTCTTGCCGGCGGCGGTGGGGCCGAGTACAAGAATGGCGGGAGGGGTCATTGATTGCCGGGATGCATGCGCAAAATTTCCATGCTGATAAAGGGTGGGTGGGTTGCTTTGCACAATGCGCTTTGCACAATGCGGCTGATCGGGGATTTTCAAAAAGCAGCCGGGCGCTTACCGCCCCCGCATGAACAGCTTGTCGAGATCGGTCACTGAAAACTGGTACCAGGTCGGGCGTCCGTGATTGCATTGGCCGGCACGATCGGTCGCCTCCATCTGCCGCAGCAGCGCGTTCATTTCGGGGATGGTCAGCATGCGATTGGCGCGCACCGCGCCGTGGCAGGCCATGGTGCCAAGAATTTGGTCGCGCTTTTCGGTCAATGCGCGCGAGGCGCCATGTTCGGCAAGATCGCTCAATAGTTCGCGCAACATGGCCGGTGCATCGAGGCTCGGCAGCATCGCGGGTACCGCGCGGATGGCGATCTCGCGCTCGGAAAGTCCGGCCAGTTCAAAACCCAGTTGCACGAAAAAATCCTGATGCAATTCCACCAGCCGCATGTCGCGTTCGCCCAACGACACCGGGATCGCCGCGATCAGCGGCTGCGAGGCGAGGCGATTCAAATCCAGCGCCGTTTTCAGTTTCTCGTAGACGATGCGCTCGTGTGCGGCATGCATATCCACCAGCACCAGACCTTGGGCATTCTGCGCCAATACATAGATGCCATGGAGTTGCGCCAGCGCAAAACCCAATGGCGGGATGTCGCCTGCTTCGGTGCTGGACACGCCACCG
>JANLQC010000093.1:0-8907 GCA_031367575.1 Betaproteobacteria bacterium
TCGAACACCGTGATGCGGTTACCCGGATCCGAGGTGGTGACAATCTCGCCCTCGGGCTTGTGATACAGCAAAATGCGCGGCAAATCCTCGCTGAATTTCAGCTTGATCGGCCGTTGATCAACCATCACGTTGTCGCCCGGCGACACTTGTGTGCCGGTGGTGGCGACAATGCCGTTGACCATCACGCGCCCGGTGGAAATCATGATCTCCATGTCGCGTCGCGATCCGATGCCGGACTGCGCCATCACCTTGTGCAGGCGCTCGCGTTTGACGTTGGCTTGGGCGGCCAGCGCTTCGGCAAATTGCCCGGATTTGGCTTCCTCGCCGATGCGGCGCGTGTCTCCGACTTGCGAAGGCGACGGCACCAACACGGCCGACATCGGCATCTTGCGAAACGGTGTTTTGCGACCGGCGGTATTTTTGCGCGACTGCGGGCGCGGTGCGCCGCGCGGACCGCGCGGGCCGCGTGGCCCAAGAGGCGCCTGCGCATCGCCTTGCAGCGGGATCGATTGTCCGATGCTATTGCCCGGCTCCGCGCCGCCGGTGATGGCCGATCCGCGAGCGCCCGGCGCTTTCCCGCGCCGCCCGCGTTTGCCGCCAACGGTGTTGCCGATATTGTCATTGCCGATGGCACCCGCCAGCGCATGTCCTTGCCCGCGTTTGCCGCCGCGCTTTCCGCCGGCACCCGGGCCCATCGATGCGCCGGTTTTTCCCCGGCGCTTGCGTCCGCGCAGTACGTCTTCGCGTGCGTTCGGTTCTTTCTTTTCTTCGCCGACGTAACGGCCATCGACATAGCCGCGCGCTTTCAGACCGGTGACAACGACGCGCTTTACCATGATGGCGAATCCTTGGCGGGCGGTCTTTGGTGAGACGCGTCCGACTGTCTGAGCGCGGCTGATTCAACCGGCGTTGCAGCCGATTCGGTGGATGACTCGTGCGCCACCTCGGGCACCATCGGCTCCGCATCCATTTCCGCGCCGACATCCGCCCCGGCAACACCCGTCAGCGGCAACGCCGCACCCGCCGACAACGCCGCACCGGCCTGAGTCATGTCGAGCGTCGCCTGCAATTCATGCAACGGCGGCAATTCTTCGAGCGAACGCAAATTGAGGTCATCCAGAAAATGCCTGGTGGTGGCGAACAGCGCCGGGCGGCCGACCACCTCCTTGTGGCCGATCTCGTCGATCCAGCCGCGATCCTGAAGCGTTTTAAGAATATGCGGCGAAACCTGCACGCCGCGGATATCCTCGATATCGCCGCGCGTCACCGGCTGCTTGTAAGCGATGATGGCCAGCGTTTCGAGCACCGCGCGCGAATAGCGCGGCGGTTTTTCGCTGGAAAGTTTGTCGAGGTATTGTTGAAATTCGGGCTTGACGCGGAATCGATAGCCGCTCGCCACCACCGCCAGTTCCACGCTGCGCCCAGCCCATTCGCCGCGCAATTCCTCAAGCAAATTGCGCACCGTGTCGCCGCTGATTTCACCGTCGAAAATGCGTTTCAATTCATTGACGGCAATCGGCTCCGAGGCGGCCATCAACACCGCCTCCAGCGCACGTTTGGCTTCGCCAATCTCGATGGTCTGCGGCGGTGTGACGCCGGTTTCATCGGCGGCGACCATCGACAGGGACGTTTCCGTCTCCGGCACCGGTTCTGCCGGACTATCGGTGGGTGATTGGTTCAAATTGGCTTGTTCATTGGGCATGTTCGCGGCGATCTGGTGACGGCTGATTTCTATTTCCCTCAATTAATTTGAAGGCTCCAATGTCGGTGGCGCGGCTTCACGCAACTTCACATAAATGGGTTCAAATGCGGCGCTCTGGGTGATGTCGATGAGTGCTTCGCGCGCCAGTTCCAGCATTGCCAGAAAACTTACCACCACCACCGCCACGCCCTCTTCGGGCTGGAACAGCTCATCGAAGCGCACAAAGCCCAAGCCATTCAGATGCCGCAAAATGCGCGACATGTGCGAACGCACCGACAGTTCTTCGCGCGAAATGCGGTGGCGGCGGGTGGCCTTGGCGCGGTTCAGGATTATCCGCCACGCTTCGGTCAAATCCGCCACCAGCACAGTCGGCACGCGCGCCACCAGCGATTGCTCGATCATCACATCGACCACCGCGAAATCGCGTTCGCGGCGCGGGTGTTGATCGATCGCCTGACCGGCCGCTTTCATTTGTTCGTATTACAGCAGGCGGCGAACCAGCTCGGCGCGCGGATCATCCGGCCCGGCATCGCTTTGGCGCGGCGGTCTTGGCAGCAGCATGCGCGATTTGATTTCGATCAGCAACGCCGCCATCAGCAAATATTCGGCGGCCAACTCAAGCTGGTCTTCGCGCATCGCCTCCACGTACGTCATGTATTGGCGCGTCAAATCGGCCATCGGGATATTCAGGATGTCCAGCGAATGTTTTCGGATCAGATACAGCAATAAATCCAGCGGGCCTTCAAATTCGTCGAGAATGATCGACAGCGCGTCGGGCGGAATGAACAGATCCGACGGCATTTCCGTCATCGGCTCGCCCTTGATGCGCGCGAACGGCATCAACATATCGAGCGATGGCTGCTGGGTGTTATCGACGACCAGTTCGACGCTCATGAAAAACTCAATCCCATTGCATCGCGCACGTCGCGCATGGTTTCTTCGGCAATGTCGCGCGCTTTTTCGCAGCCGTCGGCGAGGATGTTTTTCACCAGCGTCGGATCTTCCTCAAACGGCGCGGCGCGCTCGCGCATCGGGGCCAGCTCGCGAACGATGCTGTCGATCAACGGTTGCTTGCACTCGAGGCAACCGATGGCAGCACTCTTGCAACCTTCGACCACCCATTTATGCACGGCATCATCGGTATAAACCCGATGCAGATTCCACACCGGACATTTTTCCGGGTCGCCCGGATCGGTGCGGCGCACGCGCGCCGGATCGGTCGGCATGGTGCGCACTTTGGTGGTGACCACTTCCGGTTTGTCGCGAAGGTCAATGGTGTTGCCATAACTCTTCGACATCTTTTCGCCATCGATACCCACCAGCCGCGAGGTCGCGGTGAGCAACGATTTCGGTTCGGGAAGAATCACCCGGCCACCCCCTTCGAGAAAACCGAACAGGCGCTCGCGGTCGCCCATCGACAGATTCTGCACATCGCCCAGCAATTCGCGCGCTTCCACCAGCGCGGATTCATCGCCCTCCTGCTGAAATTTGGTGCGCAGTTGATTGTAGAGCTTGGCTTTTTTCGAGCCCAATTTCTTGATCGCCGCTTCGGCTTTTCCCTCAAAGCCCTTTTCGCGCCCGAACAAATGGTTGAAGCGCCGCGCAATTTCGCGCGTGAGCTCAACATGCGAGACCTGATCTTCACCGACCGGCACCTGATTGGCGCGGTAAATGAGAATGTCGGCCGCCTGCATCAATGGGTAGCCGAGGAACCCATAGGTGGCGAGGTCATGTCCGCGCTCACCGAGTTTTTCCATCTGGTCTTTGTACGTCGGCACCCGCTCCAGCCATGAGAGCGGCGTGAAAAACGACAACAGCAGTGTGAGTTCGG
This sequence comes from Betaproteobacteria bacterium, assembly GCA_031367575.1. Lineage (GTDB taxonomy): Bacteria > Pseudomonadota > Gammaproteobacteria > Burkholderiales > Usitatibacteraceae > UKL13-2. The sequence goes on from JANLQC010000093.1 coordinate 3,534, forward strand.
CATGCTGCGGCACCTTCGATTGCGCAAACAGCGTCGTCTGCGCGGGGTCAATGCCGGCCGCGATCCAGTCGATCACGGTGTCGTAGGTATATTCCTCGATCACGTTCGGTGTTTCGTAGTGGGTGGTGAGGGCGTGCCAATCGGCGACAAAGAAAAAACACGGATGCTCGTGCTGGAGCTTCACCCAGTTCTTCAGTGCGCCGTGATAATGGCCAATATGCAATCGCCCGGTCGGGCGCATGCCGGACAGTACGCGGTCAGGAAACATGATCAGGGATAAAACCCGTGGGAGGCAAAATAATGGTCTGCTAAATAATGGCGGATCATCGGCTATCAAGCCAATGGCGCGGATGACGGTTGGGTGTGCGTAGATCGGTTAATGCGTATCTGTCGGAACCTGTGGGCCGGAGCGCGCGATGTTCCAAAATCTCATGGATCGTTGGCACCGCGTGTGATCAGTCGCGGCGACGTCTTCGCCGGGAGGCGAGACGAGTCAGTGAAACCAAACTGCCGCTATCAAGATAACCCTATTATAGCGTATATCGTTTTCATGCTGATTTCGACCAGTGGCCACAGGAATTTGCCCATGATACCGCTCAACAACAGTCCAACCAGAATGAACATGCCGTAAGGTTCGGTACGCGAGAAAGCGTAGGCAAGGCGATTCGGCAGCAGCCCTGTCAGGATGCGGCCGCCGTCAAGCGGCAGTAGCGGAAAAAGATTGAAAACCATCAGCAGGGCGTTCACAAAGATGCCCGCCTCGGCCATCAGTGCCAGAAAAAGCATCGGCCCCGATTCCGGCAGATTGATGGCAATTTTCCCTGCCACCGCCCAGATCACCATCATCGCCAGATTGGCCAGTGGCCCGGCAGCGGCGACCCAGATCATGTCGCGCTTGGGATTGCGCAATCCACCGAAATTCACCGGCACCGGCTTGGCCGCGCCGAAAACGAGTGGCGTAAAGAGCAGCGTCACAATCGGCACCAGGATTGTCCACACCGGATCGATATGCTTGAGCGGATTCAATGTCATGCGGCCCAGCATGTAGGCTGTGGCATCGCCGAAATAGCGTGCGGCAAAAGCATGTGCCGCTTCATGCAAGGTGATCGCGAAGATCAGTGGTATCGCGTAAACAGTAATTTCCTGGATGAAGTTTGCGTCCATCAATGCCTTTGTGGATATTCGATTATTCGTCAAAACCAAAAGAAGCGATATCGCCTTTGCCGCGCCTGACCAATATCGGGGCGGAACCGGACAAATCAATCACCGTGGTGGGTTCAATGCCGCAGGCACCGCCATCGAGAATCAGATCCAACTGGTGTTCGAGTTTTGCGCGGATGGTTTCGGCGTCATTGAGTGGCTCCACGTCCCCCGGCAACATCAGCGTGGAGGACAGCAACGGCTCGTTCAATTCCGTCAGCAACGCCTGCGTCACCGGATGCTCGGGCACGCGCACGCCGACGGTCGCGCGCTTCGGGTGTGCAAGGCGGCGCGGCAATTCGCGGGTTGCATCAAGGATGAACGTGTAGGTACCCGGCGTGTGTGATTTCAGCAAACGGTATTGGGCATTGTCCACTTTGGCGAAGGTGCCAATGTCGGATAAATCGCGGCATACCAGCGTGAAGTGATGGCGCTCATCCACACCGCGAATGCGGCGGATGCGCTCCATTGCGTGCTTGTCACCGATATGGCAACCGATGGCGTAGCAAGAATCGGTGGGGTAGGCGATCACACCGCCCTTGCGCACAATATCCACCGCGCGCTTGATCAGCCGCGTTTCGGGATGGGTCGGGTGAATGGCGAAGAACTGCGACATGAAATTCCGCGCCTAATTTGTCGACACATGAGCGATAAGGTGCCTCACAGCGCGTGCCATACCGGCGTGACATCGGCAGGCAACGGCGGCAACTTGCCGGGCTGGAAATGGCTTTCGCCCAACGCGTGAAAATCCGACCCGCGCGACGCGAGAAAATCCATTTCGCGCGCCAATGCCGCGAATTCGCGATACTGGCGCGGCTGATGGCTGCCGGTGACAACCTCGATGGCGCGCCCGCCGGCCGCTTTGAATTCGCTCAGCATCAATTTCATGTCCGCACTGGAAAGTTTGTAGCGCCCGGGATGCGCGACCACCGCCACCCCACCGGCACCGGTGATCCACTTGACCGCATCGACCAATGGTGCCCACTCATGCGCTACAAAGCCGGGGTGGCCAAAAGTCAGGTAGCGTTCAAAAGCTTTGCCGACACTCTTGACCAAGCCGCGTTCCGTCAATGCACGCGCAAAATGGGTGCGGCTGATCATGGTTTTATTTTCGGCCAATGCGATGGCGTCCTCGAACAAACCGTCGATGCCGACGCGGGTAAAATCCTCGCCCATCCGGCGCGCGCGGGCGAGACGTCCGGCGCGAATCGATTGCAACCCGCTCACCAGCGCCGCATTGTCCGGATCAATGCCGAGGCCAACGATATGAAGCGTTACCGGTTTGATGTCGGCCTGATGGGTACCGGCTTCCGGTTTGAAAGGCCAGGTGACGGAAATTTCCACGCCGGGTATGAATCGCAGGTTCAATCGCCGCGCCGCCGCGCCGGCCTCGGCAAGACCGTCCGTGGTATCGTGATCCGTGAGCGCCACGGCGTCGCAACCGGTGGATGCCGCGAGCTCGATCAGCGCGCTCGGCGTCAGCAGGCCGTCAGAGGCGATGCTGTGATTGTGCAAATCAAAATTCTGCAATTTATTCCCGACGTTTTTACTTGCGGCTAACCGGCCATGATAACAAACTGCGCGTCCAAACCGTCGGATTGACCACTTTCACAACATGTCCGAGCCAAAAATTCGCCTCCAGCCGATTCATCTGCATCTCACCAACGCGGACGCGGTCGTGCCCGCCGACCATGCGCCGCTTTTTTCGCGATTCGCGTCCCTTGCCGCCGCCGTCAACCAAGCTTGGCAGCAGCGCGCCGGCGTTTCCAGCGACCGTGCCGACGTCAGCCGCCTCATCGCCGTCATTGGCGATTTCCTGCCATTGATGCAAAGCCTCGACACCCAATATGGTGCTGACGGCGAATTGCCGATGGCGGATGCCGTCGATGCGATCGATGAAGTCTTGCACGCATCGGCCGCACTTGATGGCTGGCTAGAGCGGCTGGAAATCACCGGTCAACGGGAAAATCTCCATGCATTGCAACTTGGCAGCGGTTACTGGGCGATGCGCCACCATTTGCCGCTTTCCGCCGTCGCACCCTTGGTGAACGCGCTGGCGACCCAGTCCAACCGCGCCGAGTCTCGGCAGGAAACGGCGGCCGTGTATGCGCTGATGCAGGGCTTCATTCAACATCTGGAACCTGCTTTACACGCGGATCTGGAACGCTCCAACCCTGAGCGCCCGTGGCGGCTGTTGAATCTCAATTTTGCGATCACCGCGATTCGCACTGGTGATGCCGCCATGATGCGTTTCGCTTTTGACACGTTAAACGCCCATTTGCCCGACGAATGCGGCGGATTCTATGAAGAAGCCGCCGCACTCGCCGCCGACCCGCGATTTCCGCCGGAAACACGGGCGCTGATCGAGGGCGAGCGCGCAAAGTGGGCGCGCGTCCATTAGCTGAATGGCACCGAAAGGCGGATTTGTGAAGCCGCCCCGAACATGCGAAAATAGCCAGTTATTGATTTGACGCCCCCCTCCGGCGCTGCCGGGCCACTTTCCCGCTATTTTCAACCGCACTTCATGAAGCTGATTGTCGATTTCCTGCCGGTCATACTGTTTTTTGCCGCCTACAAGCTCTACGACATTTATGTTGCGACGGGCGTGGCTATTGCGGCGGCGATCGCGCAAATCGCGTGGTGCCTGATCCGCCACGAGAAAATCAAGCCGGTGCAGTGGATTGGCCTCGGCTTTATTCTCGTTTTCGGTGCCGCCACGATCCTGCTGCACGACGAGTTTTATATCAAGATCAAATGGACGCTGTTTTATGGCCTGATGGGCTCGCTCATCATCGGCGCGGTCGCGCTGGGCAAAAACCCGCTGAAATCGGTGCTCGGCAGCGAAATCGATCTGCCCGCCGAAGTCTGGCGCAAGCTTTCCTATTCGTGGGGCGGCTTTTTCCTGTTGTTGGCGGGATTGAACCAATACTTCGCGATGACACTCTCACTCGACGCTTGGGTCAAGGTCAAAGTGTTTGGCGGCAGCGCACTGAGTCTGGTGTTTGTGTTTGCGCAGGCGTTCTGGCTGGCCAAGTATCTGCCGGATGAACCGGTGCCCGCCGATCCCAAGGCCAAGGAATACTGATGCTGTACGCGATCATTTGCGAAGAAATGCCCGGCGCACTTGACAAGCGGCTCGCCAACCGGCCGGCACACGTCGAACGCCTGAAAAATCTGCAATCGGACGGACGCCTGATTCTGGCCGGCCCGCATCCGGCCATCGACAGCGAAGAACCGGGGCCGGCCGGATTTGCCGGGTCGTTGATCGTCGCCGAATTCGCCTCGCGCGAAGCGGCGATCGCCTGGGCCGCCGAAGACCCTTATTGCCTCGCCGGCGTGTTTTCGTCCGTCAGCGTCAAGCCGTTCAAGAAAGTGTTTCCCTCGTGACCAGCGTGCAAAGCCTGATCCGCGAGCGGCTCGCCTCGTTGCAACCGGTCTCGCTCGAAATTATCGATGACTCCGCCTCGCACGCGGGCCACGCCGGTGCCGCTGACCATGCCGCACGTACCGGCGCGCATGACGGCACCCACTTTGAACTCTCCATTGTTTCGCCGGTCTTCTCCGGTCAATCGCCGGTGGCTCGCCACCGCATGATTTACCAGCTGCTCGGCGACTTGATGCAAACCCGCATTCACGCGCTCAAGATCGATGCGCGTGCCGAATAGTGCTTAGTTTTTATTTTCAATCACCACCGTCGAAGGAAATCCCATGCAAAAAATGAAATCCCTGGTACTCGCAATTGCCGTTGCATTCGCGACCCCCGCTGTAATGGCGCAAACCGAAAAAGCGCCGAAGGCGTCCAAAGCATCCAAGGCTGAATCAAAAGCCGACGCAAAAGGCGATGGCCGACTCAGCGTCAACGGTGTGATCATTCCGCAGTCGCATTTTGAAGCGATGAACAAGGAGCGCGAAGCGACCGGCCAACCGGCAACACCGGAAGTCGGCATCGCCATTCGCGAAGAATTGATCAGCCGCGAAGTGCTGTCGCAGGCCGCCAGGAAAAAAGGGCTCGACAAGGACGCCACCGTCGCGGCACAAATGGACATGGCGCGCCAGGCCGTGTTGATTCGTGCTTACTTCGACGACTTTGTCAAAGCCAATCCGGTCACCGATGCACAGCTCAAATCGAACTACGAACAATTCGTGTCACAGATGGGCGACAAGGAATACAAGG
>JANLQC010000099.1:0-6783 GCA_031367575.1 Betaproteobacteria bacterium
GGCAATTCAAAAGCGGTTTCAGTCGTGAGTGAGAGCGGGGCGTTGAACATGTGGCGATAGCCGAAAGGGAGGTATCCATTATGCGGCAAGTCCGATGGGTATCGCTGCGCTCCACCCATCCTGCCGGAGATGTCTTCGCGCGCAACCGCTTGCCGTTAAAATGTAAACATGAACGATACCCAATGGCAATTCTGGATCGACTGCGGCGGCACTTTCACCGATATCGTTGCGCGGCGGCCCGATGGCGCGCTTGTGACGCATAAGTTGCTCTCGGAGAATCCCGGGCAGTACACGGACGCCGCGATTGCCGGCATCCGCCAATTGCTGGGGCTCGCCAACGGCGCGCCGATTCCGGTCGAGCAAATCGATGCCGTGAAAATGGGCACCACCGTTGCCACCAATGCGCTGCTGGAACGCAAAGGCGAGCCAACTGTCTTGTTCATCACCAAGGGTTTTCGTGATCAATTGCGCATTGGGTACCAAAACCGGCCACGCATTTTTGATCGGCAAATCAAGTTGCCTGAATTGCTTTATACCGATGTATTTGAGGTCATCGAGCGCATTGGCGCACGCGGTGAAATCGTCGATCCGCTCGATGAAACCGCGACGACAATCGCCCTGAAAGCCGCATGGAATAAGGGTTTTCGGGCGATTGCCATTGTCTTCATGCATGCCTATCAATTCCCGCAGCATGAACAGCGCGTCGCCGAACTCGCGCGTGAAACCGGCTTCACGCAAATTTCCACGTCGCACCAAACCAGCCCGATGATGAAGATTGTTTCACGTGGCGATACCACCGTGGTGGATGCGTATCTGTCGCCGATCCTGAAGCGATACGTCGATCAGGTGGCGGCGGAATTGCCCGGCGTGCGCACACTGTTCATGCAATCGAGTGGCGGCTTGACGGATGCGAAAAAATTTCACGGCAAGGATTCCATTCTGTCCGGCCCGGCCGGCGGCATCATCGGCATGGTGCGCACCGCGGCCGCCGCCGGTATCGACAAAATTATCGGCTTTGACATGGGCGGCACCAGCACCGATGTTTCGCACTATGCAGGCGAACTTGAGCGTGAATTCGATACCCAGGTTGCGGGGGTGCGGATGCGTGCGCCGATGATGTCGATTCATACCATTGCCGCCGGAGGGGGTTCGATTTTGCATTTCGATGGCCAGCGTTATCGTGTTGGCCCCGATTCGGCCGGGGCCAACCCGGGGCCGGCATGCTATCGGCGCGGCGGGCCGTTGACGGTGACGGATTGCAATGTCATGTTGGGAAAAATCCAGGCGAATCATTTTCCCCGTGTATTTGGAATCAATGGCGATCAATTGCTCGACGCGGCAATCGTGCGCGAGAAATTCTTGACGCTGACCAATGAAATTGAAGCTGCGACGAACACAAAAACCACGCCGGAGGGCGTTGCCGAAGGTTTTCTGCAAATCGCGGTCGCCAACATGGCGAACGCGATCAAATTCATTTCGGTGCAGCGCGGACACGATGTGACCGAATACACGCTCAATTGTTTTGGCGGGGCCGCTGGGCAGCATGCCTGCCGCGTCGCCGATGAGTTGGGCATGACATGCGTCTACATTCATCCGCTGGCGGGCGTGCTGTCCGCCTACGGGATGGGCTTGGCGGATATCACCGCCATGCGCGAACAGGCGGTCGAAATTGCGCTGGACGGTGAATGCCTGCCGAAATTGGATGCCGCGTTGCGCGAACTGGCACGCAAAGTCACGGAGGAAATGTCGGCGCAAGGTGTTGCGATGGCGGCGATCGGGATCAAGCGTCGCGTGCATCTGCGTTACGACGGGACAGACTCCGCACTGATCGTGAATTTCGGCACGGTCGATGCGATGCGCGAACAATTCAACGCGGCCTATCGGCAGCGTTTCAGTTTTCTGATGGAAGGCCGCGCACTGATTGCCGAAGCGGTGAGTTGCGAAGCGGTGAGTTGCGAGACGGTGAGTTGCGAGACGATCAGCAAAACCGATTCACCGACCGGTCATGCCGTTGACAAGGTGGGCGACCATGACGCGACGCCGATTGTGAGCGTGACGATGATCAGCAACGGCCAACGCCACCAAGCGCCGCTGTTCAATCGCGAACATCTGGCGATCGCGCAGGAGATTCGCGGCCCCGCCATCATCGCCGAAAAAAATTCCACCACCGTGATTGAACCTGGCTGGATGCTGCGCGTCACGCCGCAGAATCACCTGCTGCTCACGCGCGTGATCGCGCGCAACGCCCGCTACGCCGCCGGCACCCGGGCAGATCCGGTGATGCTGGAAGTCTTCAACAATCTCTTCATGTCGATTGCCGAGCAAATGGGTTTGCGTCTGGCCAACACGGCGTACTCGGTGAATATCAAGGAGCGCCTCGATTTCAGTTGCGCGTTGTTCGATGCAGAAGGCAACCTGATCGCCAACGCGCCGCACATGCCGGTGCATCTGGGCTCGATGGGCGAAAGCATCAAAACCGTGGTGCGAAAAAATGCGGGCAAGATGAAGCCGGGCGACGTGTACGTGCTGAACGACCCATACAACGGCGGCACGCATCTGCCGGATGTGACGGTGGTCACGCCGGTGTTCGCCGACGAAGGTGCGGAAATTCTTTTTTACGTTGGATCGCGCGGGCACCACGCCGATATCGGCGGCATCACGCCCGGCTCGATGCCGCCATTCTCGAAAACCATCGAAGACGAAGGCGTGCTGCTCGACAATGTTTTGCTGGTCAAAAACGGTGTCATGCTTGAAGCCGACCTGCGTGCGCGTTTGGCGGGTGCGAAATATCCGGCGCGCAATCCCGACCAGAACATCGCCGACCTGCGCGCACAAATTGCCGCGAATGAAAAAGGCGTGCAGGAACTGCGCCGGATGGTTGCGCACTTTGGCCTTGATGTCGTCAATGCCTACATGCAGCATGTGCAGGACAACGCCGAGGAATGCGTGCGCCGCATCATCGGTGCGCTACGCGATGGCGCGTTTGAGTATGAGATGGACAACGGTGCCGTGATCAAAGTCAACATCACCGTCAACACCGACCAGCGCAGCGCCATCATCGATTTCACCGGCACCTCGGCCGAACTCGAATCGAATTTCAACGCACCTTCGGCCGTCGTCACCGCCGCCGTGCTGTACGTATTTCGCATGCTGGTCGATAGCGATATTCCCTTGAATGCCGGTTGCCTGAAGCCACTGACGATCATCATTCCGGACGGCTCGATGCTGAGTCCGCGTCCGCCGGCCGCCACGGTTGCCGGCAACGTGGAGACGTCGCAGTGCATTACCGATTGCCTGATCGGTGCCCTTGGGGTGATGGCGGCGAGTTACGGCACGATGAACAACGTGACTTTCGGCAACGATCAATATCAGTATTACGAAACGGTGTCCGGCGGCACCGGCGCCGGGCCGGGATACCACGGTTGCGATACCGTGCAAGCGCACATGACCAATTCGCGCCTGACCGATCCGGAAATTCTCGAGTGGCGATATCCGGTGCGTATCGATGAACATTCGATTCGCGCGGGCAGCGGCGGCGACGGCCAATGGAAAGGCGGCAACGGTGCCACGCGCCGAATCCGATTTCTGCAACCGATGACAGCGGCGATATTGGCCGGCCATCGGCGCGTTGCCAATTTCGGCATGGACGGCGGCATGCCCGGCGGCTTGGGGCGGACGTGGATCGAACGCGCGGATGGTTCGCGAATTGACTTAGCTTATTCGGATGAGACCGAAGTGGGCGTTGATGATGTGTTCGTGCTGGAGACGCCGGGGGGCGGCGGATTTGGCCGCTCTGTCTGATGAGGTTTGTCATCCTGAGCGAAGCGAAAGATCTCGTCTCGCCCCCATCCTTCGCTGCGCTCAGGATGAAATGGATTTGTTGAGCGTCGATTGGATTATTTTGTTCCGCAAAAGCATTTTGGCGATTTAAAAATCGCGTTAATTGCCAACGCCAGAATATTTGCATTGCACCGTGGGCACACTTTTTTTCGCCCAAAATAATCAGCAGCTTAAGAAGCAATCCTCGAAACAATAAAATTCATTTGCTTAATTGGTGAGCGCCTATAAAATAGGCGGCTTTCCTCCGCACATTCTAGTCGCCAGAAAGTAACAACCCTTCGTGCAAATTGGCCACATCCCGTTACGCAACCAACTGATCGCGGCACCCATGGCGGGCGTCACGGATCGGCCATTCCGGCAGCTCTGCAAGCGCATGGGCGCCGGGATGGCGGTGAGCGAAATGGTGGCGTCCAATTCGCGCCTGTGGGCGACCGAAAAATCGTTGCGTCGCGGCGATCACACCGGTGAAGTCGAACCCATCGTGGTGCAAATCGCCGGGGCCGCGCCGGAAATGATGGCGGAAGCCGCGCGCTACAACGTGGATCGCGGTGCGCACATCATCGATATCAACATGGGTTGCCCGGCCAAGAAAGTATGCAAGGTCGATGCCGGTTCCGCGTTGATGAAAGATGAACGCTTGGTGGCGCGAATTCTTGAAGCCGTGGTCGGTGCGGTCGATGTGCCGGTTACGTTGAAAATTCGCACCGGGTGGGATCGCGAACATAAAAATGCGATTGAAATCGCGCGCATTGCGGAAGCGTGCGGCATCCTGTCGCTGGTGGTACATGGCAGGACACGAAGTGATCATTACGACGGCGCGGCGGAATACGATACCGTCCGCGCGGTGAAACAAAGTGTGGCCATTCCGGTGGTGGCCAATGGCGATATCGATTCGCCGGAGAAAGCGAAGGCGGTACTCGCCTACACCGGCTGCGATGCCATCATGATTGGCCGCGCGGCGCAGGGACGGCCGTGGATTTTTCGCGAGATGGCGCACTTCCTGCAAACCGGCAAACATCTCGACGCACCCGCCTACACCGAAATCCATTCCATTGCGATGACGCATTTGATGGAGTTGCACGCCTTTTACGGCGAACATCAGGGACTGCGCATCGCCCGCAAACACATCGGCTGGTATTTGGCCGGCCTGCCGGGCGGCGCGGAAATTCGCGCTGCCATGAATGTGATTGAAGACGCGCACGCGCAGATCATCGCGCTCGATGCCTATTTTGCGCGCCTGATTGATATTGAGTCGGCGGCACGGAAAAAGGCCGCCTGACCAAACACAAATAACGATCAATCAGCAGAATAAAAAAATAACAGGGAAAAAAATGAATGTGCAACGCGATACCCGCGACAGTGAGCTTTCCGCTTGTGTGCGGAAAATGATGAGGCAGTATTTCAAGGATCTTGACGGCGAGGATGTGACCAATATCTACGACATGGTGGTCGCGAACATCGAGCGGCCATTGCTGGAAGTGGTGCTGCACCACGCCGAAGGCAACCAGACGCGCGCGGCCGAATTGCTGGGGCTCAATCGCAATACCTTGCGGAAAAAATTGACACAGCACGGGATTGAATAAGGTTGCGCCGCGTCAACACGTCCGCACACGATGCACGCAAAATAGTCATTCTGAGCGTTAAGTCGCAAAATGAAAACGATGCTTCATCAAAGCCACAAAGCCGAAGCCGTTTTCTCGCGTTACTATTGATTCGGCAGTTGAATAAGTTGTAGTGGCCCAACTTAGTTCCTCCCCCGCGAAGGCGGGGGCCCAAGTTTTGACTTGCACAATTCACCAACTTGGATCCCCGCCTTCGCGGGGAAAGGAATTTTTTCACTCTATTTAACCGCCGGATCAATCGAACTGACACGCTTTTGTTATCTCTCAAAGTCGAGCAAAAAATGCCCCCCCACGCCATCCCCATCAAGCGCGCCCTCATCAGTGTCTCCGACAAAACCGGCGCACTGGAACTCGCCCAATTTCTGGCGGAGCGCGGCGTGGAAATATTATCGACCGGCGGCACCGCCAAGCTGCTGGCGAATAACGGCGTGAAGGTGCGTGAAGTCGGCGACTACACCGGCTTTCCGGAGATGATGGATGGGCGCGTGAAGACGCTGCATCCGAAAGTCCACGGCGGCATTCTCGCGCGGCGCGATCTTGCGCATCACGCGGATGCAATGCAGAAACACGATATTCCCGCCATCGACATGGTGGTGGTCAATCTCTATCCGTTCGCGGCCACCATCGCCAAGCCCGGCGTCACACTCGACGATGCGGTCGAGAATATCGATATTGGCGGCCCGGCGATGGTGCGCGCCGCCGCCAAAAATTATCCGTTCGTCGCGATTGTCACCGAGGCTGCCGACTACCATGGCCTGATGGAAGAGATGAAGGCCTACCAAGGCGCGTTAAGCCACGCCACGCGTTTCGCGCTCGCCAAGAAAGCCTTCGCCCACACGGCCGAATACGACGGCATGATCAGCACCTATTTGTCTTCGCTGGACGAAGACAACAATCGCCGCCTGTTCCCCGACAAATTGCATCTCTCCTTCACCAAAGCGCAGGACATGCGCTACGGCGAAAATCCCCATCAGGACGCCGCGTTCTACGTCGAAAAACATCCGGCCGACGGCACGCTCGCGCATTACCAGCAACTGCAGGGCAAGCCGCTTTCATACAACAATATCGCCGACGCCGACGCGGCCTGGCAATGCTGTCGCGCCTTTGATGTGCCCGCCTGCGTCATCGTCAAGCATGCGAACCCGTGCGGTGTGGCGATTGCGGATAACGTGCGCACCGCCTATCTGCGCGCGCTCGAAACCGATCCCACCTCGGCTTTCGGCGGCATCATCGCGTTCAATCGTGAACTCGATGGCGCAACTAGCCGAAGGCCTGCAGCGCCCGCCGCAGCAGCGTGGCGTTGATCGCCGAGCCGGCGTAC
>JANLQC010000113.1:0-8033 GCA_031367575.1 Betaproteobacteria bacterium
AGGTCGGGACAATCGACGCCCTTCTTGCACAGTTGTGCATACGGCACGATCTCACGCTCCTGAGCACGGACAACGACTTCAAGCTGGCGGCAAAGCACTGCACTTTGCGCGTCTGGTCTTCGCGGTCGGGTTCGCGCCGAATGCCGACAGGCGGCGGGCAGTCAAATGCCACCTAAAAAAGGACTCGAATAACCCAGCACGCCTGTTGGCGCATGGTTGCTCTTTCGCCGCGAAGCCGCGAAGCCGGGGGGCCAAGTTCGCACTGATTGTCGCCGCCCTACAACCGCACCGCCGTTTCCAGTGCCACTTCAATCATCGCCCCAAAACTCGTCTGCCGTGCCTCAGAACTCATGTGCTCATGCGTGCGAATCTGGTCGGATACGGTGAGGATGCCGAGCGCGCGCGCGCCATATTCGGCGGCGAGGCCATACAGCCCCGCGAGTTCCATTTCCACCGCGAGCACCTGCATTTTTTCCAGCTTGTCGAACAGTTCCGGCTGCGGCGTATAAAAAAGATCGGCCGAAAATACGTTGCCGACGCGCACTGTTTTTTTCTGCGCCTTTGCCACATCAACCGCCAATTGCAGCAAATCATAATCGGCGATGGCCGCGAAATCGTGATCCATCAGGCGCATGCGATTGACCTTGCTGTCGGTCGAGGCACCCATCGCAATGATGATTTCACCAAGCTTGATTTCCGCCATGAGTGCGCCGCACGAGCCGACGCGGATCACATTTTTCACACCAAAATCCTTGATGAGTTCAGTCGCGTAAATGCTGCACGACGGAATGCCCATGCCGTGCGCCATCACCGACACGCGCTTCCCCTGATAGGTGCCGGTATAGCCGTACATGTTGCGCACGGCGTTCACTTGCTTTGCGTCTTTCAACCAGGTGTCGGCGATGAATTGCGCGCGCAGCGGATCGCCCGGCATCAGCACAGTTTCGGCAAAGTCGCCGGGTTCGGCTTCAATGTGGGGAGTGGGCATGAGGTGATCGTTTCGTTATTGTTGAATGGTTGATTGTTCGGGGAGTCATGCCGAAATGTCTTTGCACGCGCGATCGTTCACGGTGCCGCCATTGTTGCCATTGCCGCCCGCAATTCTTCAATCGCAATTTGGCCGGGTGCAGAACGGCCATCGCCCACCGCGAACGTTAGCGCCGAGCCAAACAATCCACCGCACACGCGGGTGATGGTGCCGATGGCGCCCATCGACAGCGTGATCAGCGGAATCTTCACGCGCGCGCTTGCCAGCAACGTGGCTTCCAGCAGCACCAGCACATCGGCGGGGCTTGTCGGCATTACGGCAAGTTTGGCGATATCGGCCCCTTCGCGCTCGGCGCTGATAATTTTGTCCACCAGTTCCGCGCAGCCCGGCGTCGCAGTGAAATTGTGATACGACAAGATCATCGCAACATCATGCGCGCGCGATTCGGCTCGCAAAAGCGCGCGGTGTGACGGCGCTTGAGCGAGTTCGTAATCGATGATATCGACGGCCTCGCTCGCGATCACTTGTTGGTAGAGTGCGACCACCGCATCCTCGCCAAGTTTGCTCGCCTCACCGCCTTCCTGCCGCGCGCGGCAGGTGAAAATAATCGGTGTTGTCGCGACCGCCTCACGAATCAAGCGCGCCACCGCGATCACCCGATTCGCGTCATCAATTTGGTCGAAAAAATCAACCCGCCATTCAATGACGTCAGGCTTTTTGGGCAGGATCGATACCAGCTCAGACGCAATCGCGTCAGCCGTGCGCGCCACCAGCGGCGCGCAAATCAGCGCGCGTCCGGGGTGATTGAGAATCCTGCCGCGAACCACCAGCGGCTTCATCGTGCTCATCGCTAGAATATCCGATCAACTGATTTGAAAAAATCGGTGCGCGGCAAAAAAATTTGCCCTTCATCTTGAAGTGTGCCATGAATCACCCGCACACATCGACATCGAATCACTCGGTCTTCTGCCAACCCCCGCTCGAATGCTCGCGTTCAAATCGCTCGCGATCTTGCGCAAACTGTTGTTCCAGTTCATCGCGTCCGGCTTTGGCGGCAGACACCAGGCGCTGTTCGTCGCCCATGTGGGGGATCATCGCTTCGGTCACGTTGATGGTGTGACGCCGAAAAATGTTGGCCATGTCGCGCGCGCGGAAACGGTCAATGCCCATGGTCTCCAATGCGCGGCGTCCGGCAACAAGCGCGGATTCAAACGTTTCGCGTTCCACCATTTCAATGCCGCGCTTTCGGAGCTCAACATAATGCGTGACATTGCGCGCGCGTGCAATCATCTTCAATTGCGGAAAATGTTGGCGCACCAGATCGGTGAGTTTGAGATTGTCTTCCACGTCGTCGATGGCGTTCACCAGCAAGCGCGCTTTGGTCGCACCCGCCGCCTGCAACAAATCAAGCCGCGTGGCATCGCCATAGAAAACCTTGTTGCCGAATTTGCGCAGCAATTCAATCTGCTCCGGATCGTGATCCAGCACCACTGCGCGCACGCCATTGGCCATCAAAAGCCGCCCGACAATCTGGCCAAACCGCCCGAAGCCCGCGATGATGACCGGCGCATCCTTTTCATCGATCACATCCGCCTCTTGCGATTTGCCCTTCATGCATTCGACACGCGCCATCCACCAATCATGCAGGATCAGCAACAACGGCGTCGTTGTCATCGATAGCGCCACCGTCATTGTCAACAACGCCACCCATTCCTTGGATAACACGCCGGTCGCCGCCGACGCGCCAAACACGACAAACGCGAATTCGCCGCCTTGCGATAACAGCAACGCGAACAACCAGCGTTGCCGAGAGTTGACGCCGATGATGCGTGCCACGACCCACAGCGTGGCGATCTTGGTGACGAGGAAACCGAACACCAACGCCATCACCAATCCCGGCTGACTGCCAAGCAATCCAAAATCGATGGTCATGCCGACGGAAATGAAAAACAGCCCAAGCAACAATCCCTTGAACGGCTCGATATCGGACTCCAGCGCGTGGCGATATTCCGAGCTCGCCAATAACACGCCGGCCAAAAATGCGCCCAAGCCCATCGATAACCCCGCCATCAGCATCAACTGTGAAATGCCGATCACCAACAGCAGCGTGAAGGCGGTAAAGACTTCGCGCGAATCGGTGGCGGCAACGATGCGCAGCAGCGGCCGCGTGAGATAGAGGCCGATGACAATCACCGCCGCAATGGCGCCAAACGCTTTCAGCGCGGCAAGCCAACCCGGATCGGCATTGGCCACCGTCTGCGCGCCGAGCAACGGGATGATGGCCAGCAGCGGAATCGCGGCAATATCCTGAAACAGCAAAATGGCGAACGATGCCTGACCGGTCGGCGTCGGCAGAAAATTGCGTTCGCTCATGGTTGCCACCGCAATGGCGGTGGATGACAACGCCAACGCGACACCCACCACTAACGCCGCTTTCCATTCAAGGCCAATCAACATTGCGCCGCCCGCGAGTGCGCCGCCGCCGAGGCCGAGTTGCCACGCGCCGCCGCCGAATACCGCTTTGCGCATCGACATCAAGCGCTTCGGTTCCAGCTCCAGCCCAATCACAAACAGCATCAGCACCACGCCGAATTCGGCCAGATGCAGCGCGCTATCGACATCCCACACCCAGCGCAATCCCCACGGGCCGATTAATGCGCCGGCGATCAAATAGCCGAGCACCGAACCCAGCCCAAATCGTTTGGCGAGTGGCACGCACACCACCGCCGCAGCAAGATAAATGAGGGCTTCGATCATGAGGCCACCGCCGGTTTTGGCGCGGCACCCCACGCGACCAGGCGCGCACGAAACTGTTGTGCGAGCGTCGCCAATTCGTGATCACTGATCTGGTGCGCGCCAACCGTCAACAGCGGATCCTCCCAGACCATTCCACAAAAACGCGCGGTCTGCAGGATGGGCGCGATGAAATTTGCAAACGGTTGTTGATGCAGGCCGTCCGCCGAATAGGCACCGGTATCACCGCCCGCCGTCGGCACCCACAGACAGGATTTTCCCGTGAGCGCCGTGCCGCCCTCGCCATAGGCAAAGCCGCGCAACAGCACCACATCGAACCAGTGCTTCAGCATCGAGGGCACGCTGTACCAATAAACCGGGTGCAGCCACACCACCCGATCCGCGCGCAATAGCGCCGCCTGCTCGGCGGCGACATCGATATCGAAATCCGGATAACGATCATAGAGCGAACGCACTTCCACATCAGGCAAATCACTCACTGCCGCCAGCATCGCCTTGCCCGCGCGTGAATGTTGTGGATAAGGGTGGGCGTGGAGAATGAGAATCATGGCGAAGAATATAACGAAAGTGGGGCCGTATTGGGGCCGTATTGGGGTCGGAGGGAGATTTGCAAACAAGCGCCCTCATCAATGCGACCCTAATGCATCGGGTCGAGTCGCCCCTCCTCGGCATACTCGCGAATGCGCCGGACGATATCGATGTCGGCATGTTTGTACGCTTCCTTCATCGCCTCGCGATAAGCGGCACCGACCGGTGGATGGCCCTGCGGAAACGTCTCATACAAAAATCGCACGAACAGCAACTCAACGCCGTGATCCTCGATGGAAATTGTCAGCGATCCGGCGGGAATTTCCGGTGTCGCATTGGTCGCGATGTGAATCGTTTGCATCGGCACCAGCGTGACCTGATCGCGCACACGGAGGCGGCCGAATTGCAATTCGCGCTGCAAGACATTTTCACGCCGCGAAGTCACGGTGCCGCGATCCAGCCCTTCGACAAACGCGACCGGCGTCTCGATATAGCGCACCAGGCCGCGCCAAAGCTGATCGCGCGAAAGCGGGTCTATCAGCGGATCGAGCGGGTCATTGATTTGAACAAGGTGTTCGTATTTCACACACGCAGGATAGTGGATGCGCGCGCCCAGCGAAAGGGGCTTCATTGGGCATCGGCATTCGCACCTGCAATGTGCCGTCCGGTTCAATGGTTCCTGAAATTTCACGATGTGCGCATCGCGCGCGACCAAACGTTGATTGGCCAACACAAGTGATCGCCACGCAAATTGCCCAATGTTGCTCGCCTGTTCGCGACGAGGGTTTCTGCTTCGTGCCTGCCGCCCGCGCATTGCCCGAGGTGGCACCTGCCGGCTGGGCGCGATTTGCCGGCCAATAGCACAAGTGCAGGCGCGTTTTTCCCGCCGTTGTCAAGCTGCAATGCGCAGCAACAAAAAGTTTTCGGCGCACGCGCCCGGCAAACCGTTGTATTTTTCGGCATGATGGCGCTTGTGACGTTTCCCACCGAAAGGCACCCGTGATCGCCATCATCTTTGAAGTCTGGCCCAACCCCGAGCACCGCGAAACTTATCTCTCCACCGCCGCATCACTGCGGCCGCTGTTTGAAAAAATAGACGGTTTTATTTCGGTTGAACGATTTCAAAGTCTCACCGAGCCGGGAAAAATATTGTCACTATCCATTTGGCGCGACGAGAAGGCGGTTGCCGAGTGGCGCGCCGTTGAAGCGCATCGCGTCGCTCAGGCAAAGGGCCGCGAAAAACTGTTTCTCGATTACCGGCTGCGGGTCGCGGCGGTGATTCGCGATTACGGGATGAAAGAGCGCGATGAGGCACCGGCCGACAATCGCGCGGTGCATGGGTGAGTGACAAAGTCCAGCATTGGCGCGGCGTTCGGGGCAGAAAGGTGCGGAACACCGCACCGATATTGGTGTTTGGGCTACAAAATTGCGAATTCGACCACTTGCGACAAATGCCGCGGAAACGATTTCAGCTCGTGATCCCCTCCCTCGATCACAATCTGTTTTGCACCTGAAAAGTATTCACGCGTGCGTTGATGATCGAGCAACTCGTCACCCATTTCCACCATCAACAGATATCGTTCGGCGCGCGTGATGGCGGGCACGTACAACGCCTGCAATTCCGCGATATGCGATTCATCGAACACGAATTTTTCACCCGTGTAGAGATTCGTTTGTTCGCCGAGATATTTTGACAGCGTCGTGAAGGGCCGTATCGACGGATTCAATAGCACCGCGCGACAGCCGAGTTTCTCTGCGAGCACCACCGCATAGAATCCGCCGAGCGAGGAACCGACCAGCGTCAAATTTTCCGGTGCCTTGCCGAGGCAATGCCATTGCAATTGCGAGATCGCCTGCGTCGGGCGAAAATTCAAATCGGGCGTGAGGTAACGCACCGCCGGATGTTGTTCGCGCAGATATTCACCGAGTTCGGTGGCCTTGCGCGATTTCGCGGCACTGCGAAAGCCGTGCGCATAGACGATGTGCTGCATCAATCGGTGGTCAATGATGCGTCAAGATGTACAGCACCGCCACCAGACCTGCCGCACCGACCACTTTCAGCCACAGCGGGAAATGCATATCGGGTTGGCCGAGACCGCCCGTCGCGCCGTCGGCGGTTGTCTGCGCGGCCACGACCAGCCCGACCGCTTTGCCGCCGCCCAATTTGTCGGCGAATTTGCTGAAAAAATCCCCGGCCATTTTTTTCGCTGCGCCGTCGATCAAGCGCGATCCCACCTGCGCCAGCTTGCCGCCGACTTGCGCGTGGGCGGTGTAGCTGAGCGTGGTGCCGCCGCTCGCGTCGTCGGACAATTTGACGTTTGCCGAGCCCTTGCCGAACCCGGCCGGCCCGCCCTGACCATCGAAACTGAGTGTGTAGCCGTTCGGCGCATCGATCTCGGATAACACCACTTTGGCCTTGAAGCGCGCCTTCACCGGACCGACGCTGGCGGTGACGGCACAGGTATATTGATTGCCGCTGACGCGTTCAAAACTCTCGCATCCGGCGATGCAGCTTTTCAATACCTCGGGATCATTGAGCGCGTTCCAGACGGTCTGGCGGTCAACGGGGAGCGTGTAGCGGTCGGTCAGTTCCATGATGGATTTCCAGTGGAGATTCGAGGCGTTGAAAGGATCTTGCCCAATGCGGTCAGACTATCGATATTGTGTACCGGAAGGAACCGGTCCACATGCGGCAACATCGAACGCACGCCGGCCGGTTTGGCTTCAAACTCAGCATAACGCAATAACGGATTCAACCAAATCAATTCGCGTGTGGATCGCTTCAGGCGCGCCATTTCGTTTGCGAGCAGTCCACTATCGTCACGATCCAATCCATCGGTGATGAGCAATACCGTCGCGCGTTGTGCGAGCACCCGCCGCGACCACTCATAGTTGAAGGTCTTCAGACATGGGCCGATGCGGGTGCCGCCGCCCCAGTCGCTGACGCGATCTTCCACCTTCGCCACCGCCTGATCGATATCGCGATGCGTGAGTTCATGCGTGATGCGCGTGAGCCGCGTGCCGAACAGGAATGTTTCCACACGATGTTTGCCGCTCGACATCGCGTGCAAGAAATACAGCAGCATCCGCGTGTAGCGTTCCATCGATCCCGACACATCGGCCAATACTACCAGCGGCGACGGAATTTCCTTCGTGCGTTTCATCACCATCGGCCAGACATCGCCGCCCGCGCGGATCGAGGCGCGCAGGCTGGCCTTCAAATCGAGCGCCGTGCCGCGAGCCGATGTTGCGGTTCGCCGCGTCTTCACGGGTGCCAACGGCAATCGCAATGGCGCGATAACGCGCTTCGCTTCCGCCCATTCGTCCACGCTCATGGTTTCAAAATCGGCGCGCCGCAACCGCTCTTCAGGTGAAAAGGTGAGCGCGGCATCGAACTGTACTTCCTGTGTGCCGGAAGGTTTCGCGCGTTGCGTCGCGGCATGCGGAAAAAACGCCGCCGCAAGACGGCGATTGGCCATCGGCGATTTTTGTTGCCCGGTGCGGCTCTCGACTTGCGGCAACCGCATCGCGCGCACTTTTGATTCGAGATCGGGGTCGCGCCAGAAAATGCGGAACGCTTCATCGAAGATCGGCCGATCCTCGCGTGATCTCGTGAGTGTCGCGGCAAGTGTTGCATGCACGTCCTCACGGTGATCCAGTCCCGAAAGCGTCAACGCATTGAGTGCGTCCTGCACACGATCCGGCCCGACGGTGAGGCCCGAGGCGCGCAGGATGCGCGCGAAGTGCATGACGTTTTCGGCGA
>JANLQC010000118.1:0-5331 GCA_031367575.1 Betaproteobacteria bacterium
AGAGAAAAGCCAGGATCAACAGCGCACCGGAGAAACGCCAGATTGGCGTCGGAAGACGCATTGCAAAGCGCGACGTCGGTATCTGTGCGAAGGTCGAAACTGAAATACCCCGCGTTGCCATATGCGTGATACCGAGTACCATGATCGCCCCAAGCGCCGCGTAGACGGCATAGTATCCGGCCAGTCCATTCCACCACACCCCCAACAACGCGACCGCCACGACAATGGCGTGCAGCAACGCAACCAACATGGAGCGGTTTTGTTCCATCCGCCCGGCGATCGCATTCTGCAGGAATGGAACGAGTGCAACGACGGGTAGGCCGATCAAGGCAACGATTAACGCGTCATGGTACGGGAGCAGCGCGGCACCCCAGGTGATCGGCCGCCACGCGGTGATCATGAGCGCGACAACCGTTGCGGCGAGAATCAGCGCCATCAAGACGTTTCGCATTCGGGTGAAAAGGTCGTTGAACGCCGCCGGGCCCGCCGCCCATCTCTCAGGCAGGAATCGGACGGCGGCAAAGGGTAGCGACAGGGAAACCGTTTGGGCGATGACGGCCAGCAACTTTTCTATGACGGCCATGACGCCCACAAGCTCGGGCCCGAGGGTCAGGGCAAGGGTTTTGGTGCGCACCAGAAGCACCAGCATCGTGATCACCTGAAGGGCACCGATTGTTAACAGCGCGCGCAGCATCATTTGAATGAGCGCCCGTTGTCAATCATTGTTTTGTGGCCCGCTTCGAGAGCTTGAAGATTCAATCCTTGGCTCCCTGATGCCCTTTGGAAAACTCATGCGTTCTCGCGCGGAGGGGTTGCGCTGGGAGATCTGGCACCCAGTAGAAAGTGGCGGACACGAACGTAAAGAAAGCTCAGCGTGCTGTAAAGAAGATACAGAAAATGCAGGGGCAGGCAGGCGACGGCAAACATGCCACCGCCTGCGCGTCGGAAAAAGGCATACAGGCCGAGGTTATAGCCAATCACAATCAGCAATGCCGCGCCAATCCCCCACAAAAGCACCGGTTGCCACCACGCAAACGGCAACAACAGTGTTGCGAGCAGCGTCAACCCACCGCTTGCGCGCTGGCCAAACTTGAGGTTCAAGTCTGCCTCGACCTGACCGCGTTCCAAAATAAGTTGCGTCCAGGGTATGGCGCGGCAGAATACGTCCGTCATTACAATTGACTTCAGGGTCCACTCCTTGAGATGTTTGGCTTGAAGATCCCGGTCGAGCATAATGGAATGGCCGGCCCGCTTCAGGCGATACCCCAATTCGATATCCTCGATAGAAGGTCGGTGGTAGCGTTCGGCATCGAAGCCGCCAATATCCTGAAATACCTTCTTTCTGATCGCACCCAGCCCGGCCCAGAATGTGGCAGCGTCCGGGTTACCTGTTTGATGGGTGTAATGGTGCAGCAGGTTTCGGTAAGTGCTGACCAGGCTTTTCGCGTCGGGTTTGTCGTCGTAGGAACCAAATAGCGCGGCAATTTCCGGATTCGCGCGAAACGTCTCTATGACCCGATTCAACACACCCGGGCCGATGACCACATCGGAGTCGACGAACAGCACAATGTCGCCGGTGGCGACCGCCACACCTAGATTGCGCGCCATCCCGGGGCCGCCATTGCGCGGAGCGCGAACAACTTGTACACCGGTTTCAGCGGCGGCGGCGGGTGTATTGTCGGTGGAAGCATCGTCAACCACGATAATCTCCATATTCTCGCCCGCTTGTGCTTGCAGGGCGGCAAGGCTTTTGCGAAGTGCCGGGACACAGTTGAAAGCAGGGACGATGATGGATAGTTCCACTGAGCGACCTAATGAGGAAGTTGATTTTGAATTCGCGCCGTGAGGGTGCGATTGGCGATTGGCTATTCTGGCTATTCTATTTAATGCAGGACATTAACGCGCGGTATCAACTCACCTCACCATCCGTTGGCGAAAATAGTTTTTCCTGACTGTCAATTCCATCTATCGTTGATGCGGCCTATTCTTCATCGTCGTCGTCAGTTTCCGTCCCGCTTCCTTTCTCTTCATACAACCAGCAAATCCGCCGGGTCTCCGGCCCCGATAACCGGTCCCCCATCAAGCCGCAGCGATAGGCCCGCGCCGACAGGCGCTCGAAGTGGCGGCAGCCATGGCAGGCACCGAATGGTTGTCCTTCATTGTCCGATTGGAACGTGGTCAGGGTTTCACGCAGCGCCGAGACGGCATTGCGGATCCGGTTGGGGCTGATGTTGCGGGTGGCTTGCTGCCAGGCCAGCTGCGGCTGGCCCTCGTTCAGGAACTGGTCACCGCTCGCTGAAAGTCTCAGGCGCACCACCCGCCGGTCAAGATCGTCCTGATAGCGTTCGATCAAACCACGGCGATCAAGCAACAGGAGGCTTTGCGACATCGTGCCTTTGGTCAAGCCGAGATATTCGGCCATCGCCTGGGGCGTATTGGAATAGCGATTGGCGCGGGCCAGATAAACCAGCGCATGTACATGGACCGGCTGCAATTGTTCGTCGGCACCGGCGCGGCGGAATTCTGCGCGCATCAGATTGCCGAGGCGCTCGACCAGTTCCAGCAAAACCTGCGGGCTCTTATCCATTATCCAACCAGTTTCATGTTGGCCATTTCTCCCGGAAACACCACGTTGCTGCCGCGATTGCGTTGACTGAAACAGGCGTTTGGCGGCGTCCATCGGCGCGCCGAATATCAACGCTCATGCCGCCAGATTTTATTGCCTTGGCGGGCCGCGCATAAATAATGGTTTCGAGTCGATACCGTATCAAACTGTATTTCAACCAAGTTTTTTTAGTGTTGAGGCGATACTAAACTAGGAGCGGATTTTTTTCAAGTGCCTGAATTTGGTGGGACGGCGTGATCGCACCTGTTCCATTGCTGCTCAAAGTGTGATTGGCATCACTTCGCCGCTTTGCTCGGCAATCACCCGCGTCAGCAGCGCGTCGAGCGTCTCGTTGCTGCGCGTGTCGCGCCACGCGGCACCATCGAAACGAAAATGAAAGCCGCCGGATTTCGCCGCAACCCAGATCTCGCGCAGCGGTGTCTGGCGGTTGACGATCACCTTGCTGCCGTCAAAAAACTCGAGCGTGAGAATGCCGCCATTGATGTCGCCATCGATATTGGTTTCGACCGCGTCGAGGACGTTTTCGATCGTCGCCAGCACGTCATCGACGCACGCATGGAATTCGCTTTCCTCCTGCAATATGGCGCTGTTCATGCCCGTGTTACCATCCTCTCAACCTGCTTCCAACCTGCAATTGCCTGCAAATTTCAAGATCCGCCATGCGCCGATTCGCCCTCATTCTATTCGCTTTGTTCCTTTGCCTCACTGCCGCTTCGTGCGGCCAAAAGGGCCCGCTCAAACTGCCGCCCGATTCACCAAAAGCACTTGTGGCCGGCGCATCGGCATGAGTATTGACCTGGCCAAATTTGGCGTTGCGCGCGCGCCGTCCGGTGAATTGATGATGGAAGATGTCGTGCTCGGCGAGGTCGCGGCACGCTTTGGCACACCGTGCTTTGTGTACTCCGACGCCGCACTGACAAACGCCTTTCAGATGCTCGACCGCGTTATGGCCAGCGCGCGCGGCGGCCGGCCTTATCTCATTTGTTATGCGGTAAAGGCGAACTCCAATCTCGCGGTTTTGAGTTTGTTCGCAAAGCTGGGTTCGGGTTTCGATATCGTGTCCGGCGGCGAACTTCAGCGCGTGCTGAGGGCCGGTGGAGACGCGCGCAAGGTGGTGTTCTCGGGCCTGGGCAAGACGGCCGGCGAAATGAGGATTGCACTCAATGCCGATATCAAGTGTTTCAACATCGAGAGTGAACCCGAGCTTGAACGCCTGAACACGGTTGCAGCGGCGATGGGTAAGCGCGCAAGAATCAGCCTGCGCGTCAACCCCGATGTCGATGCGAAAACCCATCCCTACATTTCCACCGGACTCAAGAACAACAAATTTGGCGTGGCCTTTGATCGTGCCATTGACGTGTATCGCAAGGCGGCGACGCTGGCCAATATCGAAGTCTCGGGTGTCGACTGCCACATCGGGTCACAGTTGCCGGATGACGCGCCGCTTCAGGAGGCGATGAGCCGCATCGTGGCACTTGCGGACAGGCTGGGTGCCGAAGGCATTCCCATCCGCCACATCTGTCCTGGCGGCGGCATTGGCATTGTCTACAAGGATGAGGCGACGATCAGCTTGGACGCCTACGCGCGCGCGTTGCAGGCGAGTCTGGGGAACCGCGATGTGGAATTATTGTTGGAGCCGGGCCGCCTGCTGGTCGGCAATGCGGGCGTGTTGCTGACCAAGGTCGAGTACGTCAAGCCGACCGAGGCAAAAAACTTTCTGGTCGTTGATGCGGCAATGAACGATTTGATCCGCCCGCCGCTGTACCAGGCCTATCACGAGGTGGTTGTGGCCAGCGCCAGCAATGTGCCTGCGCGCCTCTATGATGTCGTCGGACCTATCTGTGAGAGCAGCGATGTGCTGGCCCATGACCGCACGCTGCAAGCCGCCGAGGGCGATCTCGTCGCCATTCTCTCCGCAGGCGCTTATGGTTTCGTGATGTCCTCGAATTACAACTCGCGTCCGCGTGCGTCCGAGGTGATGATCAAGGCCGCGACCATGCGCGAAGTCCGAGCGCGCGAATCGTTTGATACGCTGGTGGCCGGCGAATCCGTTTGATCCCGCGGCGCGCAAAAATCCCGCACAAGCCTTTTGATCGGCAATGTGTTGGTGTTGACTCGATACCATTACACAAATGGCGTGTGCAAATAATCGCACTTGACACGAAGTAAAACTGGTGTTCAAAAAAACTTCTGTAATAGAATCCGTCTCACCAAGTGCCCGTGATGTGGAAGCCCACTTGTTTTATTTTTTGTTCTTAGTGTGCTGACGTGACCGGGTTGAGTGAGGTTGCTCTGCTACTGAATTTAGTTTGCTGTAGTTGGCCATAACTCAATCGTTCGACAGAACTGAAGCTTGGTAGGTAGGCGAAACATTGCCACCTGCTGATAAAAGCAAATCGGTCCAACCATCGAAAGGAGTTGATCATGGCGACAGCCAAGAAAAAACCGGCAGCTAAGAAGCCGGCTGCAAAGAAACCCGCTGCTAAAAAAGCAGTGAAAAAACCGGCAGCAAAGAAGCCCGCTGCTAAAAAAGCCGCAAAGAAACCCGCCGCGAAAAAGGCCGCAAAAAAGCCCGCCGCTAAAAAAGCCGCAAAGAAGCCTGCTGCTAAAAAAGCTGCGAAAAAACCCGCTGCGAAAAAGAATGTAGCCAAGAAACCGGCCGCCAAGAAAGCTGCCAAAAAACCGGCCGCCAAGAAAAAGCCAGC
>JANLQC010000125.1:0-2524 GCA_031367575.1 Betaproteobacteria bacterium
CCCATCTTGGCCCCTTGCAAGAACGATGGGTATCGCTGCGCTCCACCCATCCACCCGTCCGTTTTGCGGGGCGTCATGGGCTTAACCGAGTGCCATGACGGTCATCCTGAGCATCGCGAAGGATCTCGGTGCGCCACGAGATCCTTCACGATGCTCACGATGCTCAGGATGCTCAGGATGACACTGGTAGTTTGGTCGTCACACCTTCACCCCATTCCACCGCACCACCAGCAGCGTCATGTCATCGGCCGCCTCGCAACCGGCCGCGAACGCATGCACGCGCTCACGAATCCGTTTGACGGCCTCATTCGGCCATTGCAATTCCGGCGTTTCCTCCAGCAACGTTTTCACCCGTGCGCCGCCGAAAAATTCACCTTTTGCATTGACGGCTTCGGTCACCCCATCGGTCATCACGGCGAGCCATTCGCCGGGGGTCATCATGCGCGAGCCACCGGCATACTCAAAGCCCTCCATCACGCACAGAGGCGGTCCGTCGGCTTGACCGAGCCGCAACGTGTCACCGCCCGGCCGGTGCGCGTACGGTGCGTCGTGGCCGGCGTTGGCGTACTCGAGACGGCCACTGTCGAGATGCAAAATCCCGGCGAACAATGTGATGAACATTTGCTCCGGATTTTCACGCCCGATTTCGCTTTGCGCGCGCGCCATGACGCTGGTGATGTCCGCCGTATGCAGCAGTGCCGCGCTCTTGAGATGGGATTTTGCCGACGCCATGAACAGCGCCGCCGCCAATCCCTTGCCGGATACGTCGGCGACGACAAAAAACATCCGCTCCCGATCAAGCATGAAACAATCGTAAAAATCGCCGCCGACGGTGCGCGCGGGTTCGAGTGCCGCAGCGACCGTGCAGCGCGATTCGCCGGCAAACACCTCGGACGGATTCGGCAACAGGCCCATCTGGATTCGCTTTGCCGCATCCAGCTCACCCGCCATGCGCGCGGCACTCTCGCGCAGGATGCGCCGCTGGCGATCCGATTCGGCGAGACTGCCGACCAGCACCAGCCCGAAAATTGCGGTGCACCACAACGCGGGCCAGGCGATATCGATCAATACGCCCTTCCACAAAAATGCGCCGACACCAAGCGCGAACAGCAGCAACGTACACGCGAAAAAACCGGCGAATACGCGCTGCACGCGATGTTTCGGCACCAGCACAATCACCAGCGCACCGGCAACAATCATCAGCAGCATTTCCGCCCATAACGCGTAGGCGGGCCGCTCCAAATGTGCGTGATCGAACAGTTGCTCGATCAACTGCGCATGGATTTCAATGCCCGGCACGCTTTCGCGCAGCACCGTCACCTGATGATCCAGCAATCCCAACCCGGTGATGCCGATCAGCACCAATTTGTTTTCGAGTTTTTCCGCCGGCACGCGGCCTTCAAACACATCGAGCGCGGAAACGAATCGATCCGGATCGTGCGGCGTGTAACGCAGCCACATCATGCCGTCGTCCTGCGCAGGCAGCGTCAATTCAGCGAGGCTGACTTCGATGGTGCCCGCACCGCGCTTGCGCACTTCTACGTTGCCGCCACTCGCCACCCGCAGCATTTCCATGCCGAACGACAACGCCACCACATCATTCACGCGCGCAAACAGCGGCGCTTTTCTGACAATGCCATCCTGCGCGGCACCGGAAAGCAGTCCGCGACCGGCGGCGGCATTGTCAAGCTCGACCAGACTTTGCAAATGACCGGGAAAGTGGCGCAACGGCAATTCGCGGCCGGTGGAAAATCGCATCGGTGCCACCTTGGGCGGCAGCGGAAAACGCGGATCGATTTGTTCCGTGCCGGCGATACCCAACACCACATTGCGGCCCGCCATTGCCTTGGCAAAAACGGCATCGCCGGAAGGAAATGATTTGAGTTTTTCGGCCAGTTCGGTCGACATCACCGGCAACGAAAGTGCCAGTGTCGCGGGGGAAAAACGATCCGGCTCGGGGAACAGCAAATCGAGCCCGATGGCCAGTGGTTTTTTCTCGGCGACGCGATCGATCAATTCCGCCATGCGAACCCGCGGCCACGGCCACTGGCCGATTTTAGCCAGACTTTTTTCGTCGATCTCAACGATGACGGCGGGTTCACTGATGCGGGTGCGCGGGAAAATCCGCTGATAGCCATCGAACACGGCGTTGCGCAGCGAGGTGACGATGGGTGGCTCAACAAATACCAGCAACACGCCCGCGAGAAGCAGCATCCATGCGACGCCGCGAAAGAAGCGGAACGAATTCAGAGCTCGATCTCCATGCCATCAAAGGCGGAGGACACCTCAAGCCGAAGTTCGCCGGTCAATTCCTCGAAGCGACGTGTTTCGGCAAGCAAACGCTCCAGTGTCGCATCGTCATTGGCCGGCTCATGGTGAAACAGCACCAATCGTTTTGCGCGCGCCATTTGGCAGAGTTCGACGCCGACGATATTGCTGGAGTGGCCCCAATCGGCCTTGACTGAAACTGCTTCGGCGAGTGAATACATGGCGTCGAAAATCACCACGTCGGCATTTTTGAAAA
>JANLQC010000142.1:0-5151 GCA_031367575.1 Betaproteobacteria bacterium
CTTTTCTCACGTGGGCGGGCGATAGTCATTTCACGTTCCTCGGCTATCGCGAATACGATCTCGCCGAAGTCGACGGCGTGGATGTGTTAAAAATCGTACCCAAATCAGGCTTGGGCATATTGCGTGAACCGAAGCTGGGGGGCGTCTCGCAGAGCTTCAATGAACTACCGGCCGCGTTGCGCGCACTCGCGCGCAAGCCGACTTTGTTGGCATTGACCAAAGCAAATTCACGCGCAACCGTGCATCGCGCGGGCTACCTTGATTACGTTGGTGTGAAACGCTTCGATAGCGATGGACATGTGATTGGCGAGCGACGTTTCATCGGCCTCTATACGTCTTCGACCTATCACGAAAATCCGCAACAGATTCCGCTGCTGCGGCAAAAAATTCAGCGCGTCATGGATCGCGCGGGCTTCCCGCATTCCAGCCATTCCGGCAAGAATTTGTATTCGATTCTGGATAACTGGCCGCGCGATGAACTGTTTCAAATCGGCGAGGATGATTTGTTCGATACCGCCATCGGTGTGTTGCGCCTCGGTGAACGCGCGCGCACAAAATTATTCGTGCGGCGCGATATTTACGCGCGTTTTTATTCCTGCCTCATTTACCTGCCGCGCGAAAATTACAACACCGAAGTGCGCGTGAAATTGCAGGAAATTTTGAAACGCGCCTTCAATGGCGCGAGCGCGGAATTCAATGTGCAGTTATCCGAATCGGTACTCGCGCGCATTCACATGCTGGTGCGCACCTCGCCGGCCGCCGAAGCCGCATTCGATATCAAGGCGCTGGAAGCCGAAGTGGTGGCCGCCGTGCGGCGCTGGGAGGAAGGCGTGTTCGAGCGCCTGATCCAGACGGCGGGAGAAGAAACCGCCAACGATGCGCGCCGCCAATTTGTATTGCCGTTTCCGGTGGGTTACACCGAGGATACCGGCCCCGATCAGGCGGTCGCGGATTTCATTGCGGCACGGTCAATTGCGCCTGAAAAACAGATCGCCATGTCGCTCTATCCGCAGCCGGGCGCACGTGCCCGGCGCGCGCTGCGCTTTCGCCTTTATCAATTGGGCAAACCGGTACCGTTGTCGGGATCGCTGCCGATGCTGGAAAACATGGGCGTGCGCGTCGAGGGCGAACGCTCGTATGTGATTGCGCGCCACAATGCGCCCGCCGTGCATATTCACGATTTCGCGCTCTCGCCGATGGATGTCGCGTTCCATCTTGAAGACATCAAACTCAAATTCGAGAACGCGTTCGCGCGCATTTGGGCGAAGGAAGTTGAAAACGACGGCTTTAACCGCCTGACGCTGGCGGCACACATTGCGGCCGACGAAATCGTCATGCTGCGTGCCTACGCGAAATACCTGAAACAAACCGGCTTCACGTTCAGCCAGCAATACATCGAGAACACGCTCGCCAATCACTGCGGCGTCACCGGTGAATTGGTCGAGTTGTTCCATTCGCGTTTCAACCCGGCGCTGGAAGAGGATCGCGCGGGCATGGTTGCGCTCGGGGTGTCAACCATCGAAGCCGCGCTGGACGCGGTCGCCAATGCCGACGAGGACCGAATACTCCGCCGCTTCCTGAATGTGATTCTGGCCACGGTGCGAACCAATTATTATCAAACCGACGCGGCGGGAAAAAAGAAAGCCTATCTTTCATTCAAGCTGGATTCCGCCAAGGTGCCGGAACTCCCGGCACCGCGGCCGCTGTTTGAGATTTTCGTTTATTCGCCGCGCGTTGAGGGAATTCATTTGCGCGGCGGCAAAGTGTCGCGCGGCGGGCTGCGCTGGTCGGATCGTCCGGAGGATTTCCGCACCGAAGTGCTGGGCCTCATGAAAGCGCAAATGGTGAAAAACGCAGTGATTGTGCCGGTCGGCTCGAAAGGGGGATTCGTGTTGAAGGCGGCCCCGCCGGCGAGTGATCGCGAAGCGTATTTGAAGGAAGGCATCGCCTGCTACCAAACTTTTTTGCGCGGCCTGCTCGATGTGACCGATAACCTCGTCAAGGGAAACGTGACGCCGCCCAAGGACGTGGTGCGCCACGATGCCGACGACCCTTATCTGGTGGTCGCGGCCGATAAAGGGACGGCGACATTTTCCGATTACGCCAACGCCATCAGCATTGAGTACGGCCATTGGCTGGCTGACGCGTTCGCCTCCGGCGGCTCGGTTGGCTATGACCACAAGAAAATGGGCATTACCGCGAAGGGTGCGTGGGAAAGTGTCAAGCGCCACTTCCGCGAAGTGAACATCAATACCCAGACCACCGATTTCACGGTTGCGGGCGTGGG
Organism: Betaproteobacteria bacterium; assembly: GCA_031367575.1. Taxonomy (GTDB): domain Bacteria; phylum Pseudomonadota; class Gammaproteobacteria; order Burkholderiales; family Usitatibacteraceae; genus UKL13-2. The sequence continues at coordinate 2,288 of JANLQC010000142.1, forward strand.
CGATATGTCGGGCGACGTGTTTGGCAATGGCATGCTGCTGTCAAAACACATTCGCCTCGTGGCCGCGTTTGATCACCGGCATATTTTCCTTGACCCGAATCCCGACGCGGCGAAGTCATTTGCAGAGCGCGAGCGCATGTTCAATTTGCCGCGTTCCAGTTGGGAGGATTTCAGCGTCGCATTGATTTCAACAGGCGGCGGGATCCATCCGCGCGGCGCGAAAACCATCGCGCTGAGGCCGGAAGTAAAAGCCTCGCTGGGCATCGACCCATCGGTCGAATCAATGACACCGGTGGAATTGATGCGCGCCATCCTGAAAGCGCCGGTCGATCTCTTTTACAACGGCGGCATCGGCACCTATGTGAAAGCCAGTACCCAATCGCACGGCGAAGTGGGGGATCGCGCCACCGATGCGCTGCGCATCAACGGCAATGAATTGCGCTGCAAAGTGGTGGCCGAAGGCGGCAATCTTGGCTTCACGCAACTCGGGCGCGTGCAATATGAGATGAGCGGCGGACGCATTTGTACCGACGCCATCGACAAGTCCGCCGGCGTCGATTGTTCGGATCACGAAGTGAATATCAAAATCCTGTTGAGTGCCGCCATCGACGAAGGCAAGCTCAAGGCAGCGGATCGCAATGCGTTGTTGGCGGAAATGACCGAAGAAGTTGGGCTGCTCGTGTTGCAGGACAATTATTTCCAAACCCAATCGCTGGCGGTCTCCGGTGTGCGCGCGGAAAAATTGCTCGATGCGCAAACGCGATTGATGCGCAGCCAGGAAAAAACCGGGCGCTTGAATCGCAAGGTCGAGTATCTGCCCGGCGACGAGGAAATCGCCGAGCGCAAGGCACAGCATCGGGGGCTCACGTCGCCCGAGCGCGCGGTGCTGCTCGCGTACAGCAAGATGGAATTGTTCGACGATCTGGTCGCCAGCGATTTGATCGACGACGAATATGTGGCGCGCGCGCTGGTGACCTATTTTCCGACGCCGCTGCGGACGAAGTACGCCGACGTGATGCAACGCCACCCGTTGAAACGCGAAATCATCGCCACCGTCGTTGCGAATGGCACCATCAACCGCACCGGCAGCGTGTTCGTACATCGGCTGCGCGAGGAAACCGGTGCCACGGCGGCCGAAGTGGTGCGCTGTTTCATTCTGGCGCGCGATATTTTCCGCGTCGGTGAAATGTGGTCGGCCATCGACGCGCTCGATAACCAGGTGCCGTCTTCGACACAATCGGAAATGTTGATCGACACCGGGCGCCTTGTGGTGCGCGCAACGCTTTGGTTTTTGCGGCGCCGCTCCGAGCGCCTGCCGATTGCGGATGTCGTGCAAATTTTTGCGCCGGGATTCGCCACCGTCGGCAAGCGCCTGGCGGAATTCCTCTCGCCCGAAGATTTGTCGGCGCTTAAAGCCGGACAGGCGCGGCTGGAGGCGCAAGGTGTTCCATCGGCATTGGCAAGCGAGGTGGCACGCCTTGACGCCATGTATTCGGTGCTCGATATCGTTGAGTGCGCGCAGGAATTGACGCGGCCCGTTGAATTGGCCGCGCAGATTTATTTCGCGCTGGTGGGCAAGCTCGGCATGCGCTGGATTGCGGGGCAGGTCGGCGCGCTGCCCGCCGATACCCACTGGCGCGCGATGGCGCGCGCGGCCATGCGCGATGATCTCGCCAACCTGCAACGGCAATTGACCTCCGGCGTGTTGAAACTCGCCGCGCATTCGCCGACTGCGGCTGGTGACGAAGCGGTGACGCTCATCAATGAATGGGAGGCGCATCACGCCAAGGCGCTCGTGCGCATGCGCGAGGTGATGGCGGACTTGAAATCAGTGCGCGAGTGCGATCTCGCGATGCTATCGGTGCTGTCGCGGGAACTTCGTGTACTCGCGTAACATCCATATCCCATGCTGAATAAAATCTCGCCGCGCGTGATTCTGGCGCTAATCGCATTCATCGGTATCGCGCTCCTTGCCACCGCCTGGTATCTGCAGTATGGCCCCGCCAGGCAACAGCCCTGCCCGCTATGTATCTTGCAGCGCTATGCGTACATGGCGTTGGCCATCGTCTGCCTGCTGGCGGCATTGCATGGACCGAAGCCGTTCGGCATGCTGATTTACGCCATCATCGCTGACGCAATTAGTGCTGCCGGTTTGGCCCTTGCAATCTGGCAGCTCAACAAGGGCGCATCGATGAAGTCATGCCTGTCGGATCCGGTTGGTGAGTTCGTCAATGGATTGCCGTCGGCGAACTGGTGGCCGGAATACTTGTTCGCCAATGGCGGCTGTGCGGATGTGTTCCCGCCGATACTCGGGCTGCATGTACCGCAATGGTCGCTGATTTTTTTTGCGGTTTTCCTCGCGATGATTGGCGTCACATTATTTTCAATCGTCAGGCAATTGCGTCGTGCCTGAGATTTTCTTGCCGGTGAAATTCGCGCGCGTGAAATAAATTCCCCGCGTTACGTGGGTTACCTGCGTTCGCCGTAACGCAACGTTGCCCGCTTCAATTCAATTGCCTACATGCATGCCTTAATGCAGGCGTTGTAACGGCACGCAATTCCGATTTCGAGTCGGTCGCCAAATGATTTCATGCGCGCTGCCGCGCACTAAAAACTTTGCGGGCGCTCTGTTGATTGCGCTTGCAAACCTGATCCTGCCCGCCACCGCAGGCGCGCAAGGATTCTCGGCCGTCATTTCTCCGCCGCGATTTGAGCTTGCGGTTCAGCCCGGCAAAATCTCGCGTCATTGGTATAGACGCGATAACTGCCGCGTTGATTGGCAACGTGCGTGATCTCGATCACATGACGGGAGATTTTGCCGGGCTGAACCGCAAGCTCAAATCGCGGCGGAGAAATGACGGCCG
>JANLQC010000177.1:0-2669 GCA_031367575.1 Betaproteobacteria bacterium
GTCGAGGCCCTTTAATACCGACGCATTGATCGCGTCATTGGGAACCTTGATGACCTGACGGGAGAAATTGTCGAGTGCGTTTGATCCGACAGACTGTTTTTGTGTGACATAGGTGAATTGATCGCCGACGGCCGAAATCAGGGCGTAGACCTTGGGTTTCGGTGGGGTAGTGGGATCGGCAGGCGCTTGCGCAAATGCACCCGTATTGGCGAAAAGCAGGCCTGCCGCCATCAAAATTTCTGTGCTGATTTTCATGAATCAATCTCTCTCAAAAATTTTTCATCCGTAGTCCATTGCCGAAACCGCTGCAATTGGTTCCCGCAACCGGTGATGGCGTTTCCAAATAGGTCCAATGGCCGGTGATATTGCCGTCTGATTCTTATTTGCACTCCATCGTCCACAAGACGATTCTTGTTCGACCGGCCCCCTCACGTCAAACTATTCTCGACGAAACACAGGATTGACGGTGCGAATTGTTGGATCCTGAAGTCAGTTGCCCCGAAAGCACGGGTTGCAAATGAACGCTGCAATTCAATCCAATGAAGAAATATTTTGTTATTCCCGGGCACAAAGATCAATCGCAGACGGTCGCGGGAAATTAGCCCCACTATACCGAAAAAGCTCGCCTGACAATACGCATTGGCGTGCTTGCAACTGCACGGGAATCGTGGCTTGCATTTTCCAATAATTGGTAGCAAAGTGGCGTTATCGACAGTCAGCATGCGTATCTTCCCGCGCGAACGAAACTGGCGAATTTTTCAATAGATAAAAGGGGGCGCCATGCATTTCAGAAAAAATCCCGTTGCGGCGGCGGTTTCGCTGGCACTAATAGGGTTTTCCTTTGCGACTTCACCCAATCTGCTTGCGCAGGTAACGCCAGCGCCGACAGCAACGGACGCGGCAAGTGTGAAACTTGCCGAAGACGCGAAAAAAGCGGAGGACGCAAGGAAGGCCGAAGCCGCCAGGAAAGTGGGCACCGCCAGCATCGATCAAAAAGTTGAGGCCGTGGTGATTACCGGCATACGCGCATCTATCGAACGCTCGATTGATGTCAAGCGCGATTCAAGCGCCAACGTTGAAGTCATCACGGCGGAAGATGTCGGCAAGATGCCGGACAAGAATCTCGCCGATTCCCTGCAGCGCTTGGTGGGTGTAGCCGTGCGCACGGATTACGACGAAGCCGAAAAAGTATCCTTGCGCGGCACCAACCCTGACATGAGTTTGATACTTTTCAATGGCCACACCGTCAGCGGTGGCGACTGGTACGTGGCAGATCAAGGCTCAAGCAGCCGCAGCACCAGTTTGAGTTTGATGCCCTCCTCGGTTCTCAATCAGGCAATCGTTTACAAAACCTCGCAAGCCAATATTGCGGATGGCGGACTGGCGGGCACCATCAACGTGACCACCCGCAAGCCGCTCGATGAAAAGGCGAAATTTGGCGGCCTGCTCAGCGTGGGCGGCGTACACGCCACCTTGGCCGGCAAGACCTCCGCGAATCTCAATGCGAGCGTCAACTGGAAAAATATCGACAACACGATTGGCGCAATTGGACAGGTCTTCCAAGAGAAGCGCTACATCCGCCGCGATACCGTTTCCCGCCTCGCCTACGGCACCAGCAGCGGCTGGGACGTGATCAATACCGCAACCATGAAAGGTATTACCGATGCATCGCTGGCCGGGTCAGGTTATACGGCGGCCGACTTGAACGGTGTGCGCATGCCGGGTAGCTTGAGTTCCGAATTTGTCGAAGGCGTGCGCGACCGAAAAGGAGGCATGTTCTCACTTCAATACCGCCCCAACGATACTTGGGATATCACCGCCACCGGCTTTTACTCGTCGATGGATGCCAATAACTTCGGTCGACTCACTTCGGGGGCGATCTACAGCATGTTGCTCGGCAAGAATGAACCCTTTGGCGCCACCGGGGCCACTGCAGCCAACACGTCATCAGGTGGGCAGCAGGTGTTCGCGCGAATACTGAATCCCGTCATTATCAACACGACCTCCAACTACGGCTTCCCGCTGAAGGTGCTGCAAAGTGCGACGATCATGTTTCCCACAGGAACCACGCCGCAGTACGTCGGCAACTCGGAAGGATTTTACCGCGATGGTGCAAACGCGAACAGCGGATTCTTCGATGTCGATGCGAAGTACCGGTTCAGCAATGATCTGGTGTTCAAGGGATTGTTTAGCACCACCAAAGGCGAGGGCTTGACTGCACTCGATCAGGGTGCAACGTTCGCACGCTACGGCACCGGTGTCTCGTACAAGTTCAATGGTTTGCAGAACGCACCCGATGTCACGTATTTCGGCACGGGGCCAAATCAACCGGGGCGCAATGCGGATGGCAGTGGTTACAGTCTCGTCAGCCGCGGCGCCTCCAGCGTCAAAACCATCGACAAAGAACAAAGCATCGCGTTGGACGGCGAATACAACCTGAACGCGGGCATCTTTTCATCGCTACTGTTCGGCTATCGGTTTGCCGATCATGAGCGCCAGCTCATTCGATGGGCACCGGCGTTCCGAACCTCGGCAGCGCCCGATATTTCCAGTTTTGGTTACGTCACCTATCCCGGCGATTTTGGTAGCCAGTTGGGCGGGGGCAACTGGGATCGAACCGGTTTTTATCTGACGCCGGAATCTTTGAAAGCCTATATCAATTCGACCAT
>JANLQC010000205.1:0-6053 GCA_031367575.1 Betaproteobacteria bacterium
GGGGCCTGAGCCCCTTTTTTTGAGCCGCTCTATTTAGCATCACGCTTGGCGTCGTCTTTGCCTTCGTCGTCGGTCACTTCAACCAACTCTTCGCCGACCTGCGCCACCATTTCGGTGATCACCGCGTTCTTGCCTTCGAGAATCGCATCAGCCACACCGCGAGCGTACAAGCGAATCGCGCGAGTCGAATCGTCGTTGCCCGGGATGATGTAATCCACACCGTCCATCGAGTTGTTGGTATCGACGATGCCGATAATTGGCACACCAAGCTTTTTAGCTTCGGTCACAGCAATTTTGTGGAAGCCGACGTCGATCACAAAAATCGCATCCGGCACGCCGGTCATGTCCTTGATGCCGCCGATTGAGCCTTGCAGCTTGGCCAACTCGCGCGAGAACATCAGGCCTTCTTTTTTCGACAATTTTTCGAGCGAACCATCGGCGACCATCGCTTCGAGTTCCTTCAGGCGCTTGATCGAGCCTTTGACGGTTTTGTAATTGGTGAGCATGCCACCCAGCCAGCGCGAATCGACGTAAGGCATGCCGGCGCGCTGCGCCTCTTCCATCACGATTTCGCGGGCCTGACGCTTGGTGCCGACGAACAGGATGGTGCCTTTGTTCGACGCCAGCGTGCGCACAAACTTGAGCGCGTCCTGATACATCGGCAGCGATTTCTCAAGATTGATGATGTGAATTTTGTTGCGGGCACCGAAAATAAAGGGTGCCATTTTGGGATTCCAGAAACGGGTCTGGTGTCCGAAGTGGACGCCCGCCTCCAGCATTTGACGCATGGTTACTGACATGAAAAACTCCAATAGTTAAGGTTAGCCGCCTCTCGCGAGACTCCCTTTGCGTTGCCGCTGGGGAGACCTTAACGGTGCGAGAGTGTGGATTTGCATCTGGACTGCCTTGGGGATGCCGGCGAAACCGAAATTGGCCGCACGACAAAATTTGCCCAAGCCAGCTATTATAGCCTGAAAAAGTGCCAATAATCAAACACATTCCACCTTTTGCCGGGAGACGAGATGGACGAAAACCCGCATCGCGACCTGATTATTTCCACCGTGATCCGCTTCGGACTGGCGGCACTGTTGATATGGCTGCCATTTTGGAAATTTGGGGTCAACCCGACCGGGGCCGGTTACGCGCTACTCGTTGCGGCACCGTGTGCATTCTTGGTGGCGAAACCGCTCGTTGCCTGGAGCGGAGAAATTTTCACGTTTTTCAGCCGCCAGCCGTTGACGAAATGGCAAGGCATTTACTACCAATTTGCCAATATCCAAATCCGCATGATGGAAGTCGGGCGCGAACTTTGGGTGGTCGATGTGGATTTATTGCGGGTGATCGGCGAAAAACCTTCGCTGATGCTGGAAAGCCTTTACGACAGTCTTGAATATGATCTGATCCCCGACACCCGCTTTCATGGTTTTTCACCGCAGGGTGCCGAAAAAGTGTTGCGGAAAAGTGACCACTACGAAGCGAGTCGAATGTTGATGTGGCTGCAGCGGGAAGTGTACAAACCGCATCGGCGCAAGCAGGAATTGGCCGCCATGCAGGCGTCGCCATGAGTTTTGCGATGATCAGCACCTTGATGCGAACGCCAGTTGCTATACTGCCGCCTTGAATTTCTTCTTGAATTGGCATTGTGAACGTCGTTATCAAAACCCCGCAAGACATCGAAGGCATGCGCGTCGCCGGTCGGCTCGCCTCCGAAGTGCTCGATTTCATTACGCCGCACGTCAAATCCGGCATCACCACCGGCAAAATTGACGCGCTTTGCCACGATTTCATGGTGAACGTGCAAGGCACCATTCCGGCACCACTCAACTACGCGCCGCCCGGTCACCGGCCGTATCCGAAGTCGGTGTGTACGTCGGTCAATCATCAGGTGTGCCACGGCATTCCGGGCGACAAATTGTTGAAGCACGGTGACATTGTGAATGTCGATATCACCGTGATCAAAGAGGGTTATCACGGCGACACCAGCCGCATGTTTCTGATTGGCGAGCCATCGATTCAAGCCAAGCGCCTGTGCGAAAGCACCTATGAATCGATGTGGCGCGGCATTCGGCAGGTGAAACCGGGTGCCACACTGGGCGATATCGGCCACGCGATTCAGGTGTTTGCCGAAGGTGCCGGATATAGCGTGGTGCGCGAATTCTGCGGCCACGGCATCGGCAAGAAATTTCATGAAGAGCCGCAAATTCTTCACTACGGCCGTCCCGGCACCGGCATGAAAATTCAGGCCGGGATGATTTTCACCGTCGAACCGATGATCAACGCGGGCAAAAAAGATATCCGCATGCTGGGCGACGGCTGGACCGTCGTCACCGCCGACCACAGTTTGTCGGCGCAGTGGGAACACACGGTACTGGTGACGGAAGACGGCTTCGAGGTTCTGACGCTGTCCGAGGGTTCGCCGGCCACGCCCGCGCAACCCAACTAATCGTCGCGCCCGGTTGAAGGCCATTGTCGCGTCGGCCATGATCCCTCGTTGAATCCCGTGCCAATTTCCGTCGAACCACACGCCCGCACGTCACACATCCGGCAGATTCGCGAATCGCTCAGCACAGCACGCGCTTCACTTAAGCGCGCCTACCAGACGCGTGGGCAACCGGATCGCAATTTACGGCAGCATGCGGCAATCGTCGATCAAACCATCGCGCGCATCGCGCTCGATATCGGCCTGCCGGAGGCGCTCGCCATTGTCGCGGTGGGTGGCTACGGTCGCGGCTTTTTGTTCCCCGCCTCCGACGTGGATTTGCTGGTGCTGTTGCCTTCCGCAGAAATTGTTTCCACCGCAAGTGTCGTGGAAGCGTTTGTCGGTATTCTTTGGGATGTCGGCCTCGAACCCGGCATATCCGTGCGCACCGTGGCGGAGTGTGTTGAAGAGGCGGGCAAAGACATCACCGTGGATACCGGGCTTCTGGAATCGCGTCGCGTATGGGGCAGCGCGGCACTGGTTGCCGAGCTGGATCGTGCGCTGAAAAAAAACCGCTCGGTAAACGCATTCTTTGAAGCCAAGATCGATGAGCAGCGCCGCCGCCACGCGCGCCACAACGATGTTGCGCTGAACCTTGAACCGAACATCAAGGAAAGCCCCGGTGGCCTGCGCGATTTGCAGACCGTGCTGTGGCTCGCCAAAGCCGCGAATCTCGGCGACGATTGGGGCGCGCTCGAAACGCTTGGCATGATCACGCCGTTCGAGGCGACAACCATCCAGCGGCACCGCCGCGTGCTGATCGATATCCGCATTCGCCTTCACTACCTCGCGGGACGGCGTGAGGATCGGCTGGTTTTCGATCACCAGAATGCGCTCGCCAAAGAACTCAAAATCGAAGGCACCAAAAGCAAATTGCCATCCGAAGTATTGATGCGCCGTTACTACCTCAGCGCCAAAGCCATCTGGCAGATGAATTCAATTCTGCTACCGACGCTGCTCGAACACATTTCACAGCGCCGCAAAGATCATGTGTTGCCGATTGACGACGAATTCGTGCTGGAAAACGGCAACATCGCCGCCCGCGACGTGAAAATTTTCAAGCGCGATCCGCGCGCCATTTTTCGCGCGTTCCTCGCCTTGCAGAGCGTGCGGGATGCCGAATTTTTTGAACCGGATACGTTGCGCGCATTGTGGCGCGCCGTGTATCTGATCGACCAGAAATTCCGTGATGACCCGGAAGTCAGCCGCCTGTTCCTGAAAATCCTGCAAAGCGAAAAAGTCACGTTCAACCTGCGCCGCATGAGCCGCTACGGCGTGCTCGGCCGCTACATTCCCGCCTTCGGGCGCATCACCGGGCAGATGCAGCACGACCTGTTTCACGTCTATTCGGTGGACGAACACATCCTGATGGTGATCCGCAACTTGCGGCGGCTGGTGCTGCCGCGCTTTGCGCACGAGTTCCCGTTTTGCCATGAACTGGCGCGCGAATTTGCGCGACCGGAAATCCTCTATTTGGGTGCGCTGTTTCACGATATCGCCAAAGGGCGCGGCGGCGATCATTCGGCGTTGGGCATGCGCGATGCGCGCAATTTTTGCCGCAAACTGAACGTCTCCGACGCCGATCGCGCGCTGGTCATGTGGCTGGTGGAAATGCATTTGCAGATGTCGGCCGTCGCACAGAAACAGGATCTATCCGATCCCGAGGTGATCTCGCAATTCGCGCAGCGGGTCGGCGATGAACGCCGGCTCACCGCGCTTTATTTGCTCACGGTGGCGGACATTCGCGGCACCAGCCCGCATGTATGGAACGCGTGGAAAGGCAAATTGCTCGAACAACTCTTCCGTGCCACGCGAAGGTTATTGCGCGGTGACGCCATGCCGAACGAACACTGGATCGACGCGCGAAAACTTGAAGCGCTAAAACGCTATCGCGAAACCGCGCATATCGATGATGCGTCCACGCCTACGCTTTGGGCACACACCGAACCCGCTTATTTCCAGCGTTTTGATGCCGCCGAAATTGCCTGGCATGCGGTCGTGCTAAATGACAATCCCGGCCCCGCTGACGCGGTGGTAAAGGTTCGCCCGCAGGCCGACGATGATCCGCAACAAGGCTTTGCCGTGATGGTCATGACGCGCGATTTTCCGGGCCTGTTCGCGCGCATCACCGGCACCTTTGAAAAACTTGGCTTCGACATCGCCGCCGCCAAAATTTACACCACCGCACATGGCTACGCGCTGGACGTGTTCCAGATTTTGCCGAAGATGGAAGGTGCCAGTCGCTATCGCGATGTAATCGGCACCATCGAGCGGACACTCGTGCGGGTACTGAATGATCCCGCCGCGCCGCCCGCCTCCCTGTCCGGGCGCATTTCCCGGCAGGTCAAACATTTCCCGATCGAGCCCGCCATCGCGCTGATCCCGGCGCGCCAGGCACCTTACTTTGAGCTCACGGTGAGTTGCGCGGATCGTCCGGGATTGCTTTCGACCATTGCCCGCGCGTTTCTTGCCTTCGACATCAGTCTTCACGACGCACGCATCACCACCCTCGGCCAACGCGCGGAAGACGTATTCATTCTTGCGCATCCGCAGTTGGCGGATGCGGCGTTTGCCAAGGAGTTTCAGACCAAGCTGGCGAACGATCTTAGGCCGTAGTTATCGCGGAAACACAAGCACTGGCGCGGGCCTCGGACGGAAAATGGTTGGAGAGGTGCATCAGTGCTTGAGTTTTCATGCGGCGCATGATTCTGCGCGCAACGGGAGATGCCTCATTCGTCCTTTCCTCGTACATTAGTCGCGCCTTTTTCGTGCGTCACTCGTGTCTAAGACACTCCACCGGCTGCAACTTCGATGCCCTTCTCGCCGGATAAAACCCGAAGAACACGCCCACCGCGCAACTGAACACGGTCGCGATAACCACCGCCTTCACGCCGATGGCCATGTCGAATTTTCCGGTGGATGTTATCGCCGCCGCCAACGCGGCCGACAATGCCACGCCGATCACGCCGCTGACCAGACAAATACTCACCGCCTCGATCAGAAACTGCCACAGCACATCGGCCGGACGCGCACCGATGGCCATGCGGATGCCGATCTCGCGGGTGCGTTCGGTCACGCTGACCAGCATGATGTTCATGATGCCGATGCCGCCCACCACCAGCGACACCGCGCCGATGAATCCGAGCGCAATCGACAGCCCGGTTGCAATCGCTTCGCCCGACTTCGCGAACTCACCAAAATTGACGATGCGAAAATCGTCCTGATCGTCGGCGCGGATGCGATGGCGATCGCGCACCAGATCGGTAATGTCTGCGACCATGTCGTTCACGGTCTCGGCACTTCGGGCCTGCGCGATGATGTACTGCACCGAGCGCGGCGTCGGCGTGCGTATCAGCGTCACGCGGGCGGTCGAGATCGGCACCATCACCACTTCACCGATATCGCCGACATCGAAACTCTGGCCCTCGTTGTCGAGTACGCCGATCACCTGAAAACTCTGGTTGTCGATGCGGATGCGCTGGTTGATCGGGTCGGTTTTGTAGAACAATTGTTCGGCCACTTTCTTGCCCAGCACCGCCACCCGCGCGGCAGTCGTGACATCGACGTCCGATAG
>JANLQC010000206.1:0-1504 GCA_031367575.1 Betaproteobacteria bacterium
ATCGAAGGCCACTTGCATGACACCAAGGATGTCGATTTCAAATTGGCCAGCGGCGAGCGTCGCGCCGGTGAAGCGGTGCATTCGATGTGGCTGCGCATCACGGTCGATGCGACTTTGACAATTGTTGACGCCGAAGCGGCCACCGACGCGATGCCGTACATTGGGCAATGTGATCAGATCACGCCGGACTACCGAAAATTGATCGGCATGGCGATTCGCCCCGGATTTACCAATCACGTGCGCGAAAAATTGGGCGGCACGCGCGGCTGTACGCATATCACCGAACTGGTGGGGTCGCTGGCGACCACGGCGTTTCAAACCTTTGCCGGGCAGGGCCTGCAAGGGCAGAACAAGAAACCGTTTCAGCTTGATCGCTGCCATGCCCTTCGCATCGATGGCCCCACCGTTGCACACTACTACCCGCAGTGGTATCGCGGCAATTCGCCCGATCCCGCACCTGCGCGCGATCCCGAACACCACTGACCGGCAGCGTCACCCGCGGCGCGCGCTGCTGGTAAAATGTCCGACTGACAAGCGCCACTCGCATCAATAAGTGCGCCGTTGTTGCCCCACCGAATTTCCCTCACCAGAATTGGATTCCGCATGAACGTTCATGAATATCAGGGCAAGGAAATCTTGCGAAAATTCGGTGTTGCCACGCCGCGCGGCATGGCTTGTTTTTCGGTCGATGAAGCGGTCAAGGCGGCCGAGTCGCTCGGTGGCAATGTGTGGGTGGTGAAAGCGCAAATTCACGCGGGCGGGCGTGGCAAAGGCGGCGGCGTCAAGGTCGCGAAGTCGATTGCCGAGGTGCGCGATTACGCGTCAAAAATACTCGGCATGACGCTGATCACGCCGCAAACCGGCCCGGAAGGCCGCGTCGTCAAGCGGCTTTTTATTGAAGAAGGCGCCGACATCAGGAAAGAACTCTACGTCGGCATGGTGGTGGATCGCGCCTCTCAACGCGTGGTGCTGATGGCATCCTCCGAAGGCGGCATGGATATCGAGCACGTCGCCGAGCACACACCTGAGAAAATTTTCAAGGTCGCCATCGATCCGGTCGCGGGTTTGTCAACTGCAGCGGCGGAAGATGTGGCACGCAAGATCGGTATCCCCGAGCAAGCGGTCGGCCAGGGCGCCGCATTCATGCAATCGCTCTATAAAGCGTTTGACGAATGCGATTGTTCGCTCGCCGAAATCAATCCGCTGATCTACACCGGGGACAACAAAGTGCTGGCGCTGGATGCGAAACTGAATTTCGATTCCAACGCGCTCTATCGCCATCCGGACATCGTCGCCATGCGCGATCTGGATGAGGAAGATCCGGCCGAAATTGAAGCCTCCAAATTTGATTTGACCTACATCTCGCTGGATGGCGATATCGGTTGTCTGGTCAACGGTGCCGGCCTCGCGATGGCGACGATGGATGTGATCAAGCTCTACGGCGGCGCGCCCGCCAACTTCCTCGATGTCGGCGGCGGTGCCACTACCGAGAAAGTCACGGAAG
>JANLQC010000218.1:0-1589 GCA_031367575.1 Betaproteobacteria bacterium
ATGCTTCAATTCCAATCGTACTTGGCCGTTCAATAAAATCAAGCAATACAATTTTCGGCTGCTGATGCAAAACGTACTTCCCACTTTTCCAACCAGAAAATGACGGCAATTTTTGACTGCCACGCCGACCGAGACGCTGCAAATCCCCATCAATCCCCCTTTAAAAATGGGGAAATACTTCGTCGCGAACACGTCGGGAATTTGGAAAAAAGTATTTCCTGGGAAATGCCATTCATAATTCTCCCCGAGTTTAAAGCGCCTGCGAAAACAGTCGTTCAAAATCGGCCGCGACACACGGTCGTGGATTGGTTTGATGACACATATCTGCCGTGGCAATTTCCACCAGCCGCGACGTATGTTCCTGCTTCACCCCAACCGCGGATAAATTTGCCGCGATGCCGATTTGTTGCTTCAGATTTTTCAGCCACGGCACAAATGCAGATCCGCCTCCTGCAATACCGGCGGCGTGCGCGAGCTCATCAAACTTCCCCGGCACCGCTTCAATATTCCACGCCATGACGGTATCGATCATCAACGCGTTGGCAAGACCGTGATGCAGGTCGCACACGGTGCCCAGTGCGTGTGCGCAGGAATGTACCGCGCCTAAATCCTTTTGAAAGGCGATCGCCCCCATCATGGAACTCATCATCATGTCGGCCCGCGCAGAAATGTTTGACGGCTCGCGCACCGCCGTCACCAGCGCGCGTGCGGCGATGCGTGTGCCTTCAAGCGCGATGCCATCGCACAGCGGATGATAGGCGGGCGATAGATAGCTCTCGACGTTATGCGTGAGTGCGTCCATGCCGGTCGCCGCCGTCACACTTGCCGGCAAGCCAAGCGTAAGTTCCGGGTCGGCGAACACGGCCTTGGCGAGAATGAGCGGCGAGAAAATTACCCGTTTTACATGGGTGGATTCTTCGCTGATCACGCTACTGCGGCCGACCTCCGAGCCGGTACCCGAGGTGGTTGGCAAGGCGATGAAATGCGGCAGCGCGCGATTGATCCCGCGCACTTGCGGGTGATCCCAGACGTATTCCATCACGTCGCCCGGATGCGTGGCCATCAGGCCGACGACCTTGGCCACATCCAGCGCGGCACCGCCGCCGATACCAATCACGCAATCGGCGTCATGCGCTTGGTAGGCTGCCGCGCCATTCATCGCCTGACTGCCGGTGGGGTTGCCCCAGATGCCCGCATACACCGCCGGCGTGAGGCCAGACGCCTTCAGGTTGGCAACCATTTCGGCAATCAACGGCAATGCGGCGAGACCTTTGTCCGTGACGATCAACGGGCGCTTCAGGCGCAAGCCGTTGAGATGTTCCGCGACGAGTCTGCGCGCACCGGCACCGAAATGTATGGTGGTCGGGAAAGAGAATTTGGTAATTGTCATTGGAGATATTCAGGTTGGTGTAAAAAATTTATTTGCCAGACGCAGTGCGCCATTGGAGTACGTATATTTGCCCTGTCGTACCGGCGAACAACCACAAGGGTTGCGCCGGGACGGTACCCAGTTTTCGGAGGCCATTGACACATTGACAAACACTATGATTGGCGCGCCTTTTCGGCCACTATTGCTTCAAGAAGCCCGC
>JANLQC010000219.1:0-1746 GCA_031367575.1 Betaproteobacteria bacterium
CCGCCCTGCGATGCGAATCGGCACAATTACGTAGGGCGGACTTGTCCGCCAATTCTTCGCCGCTATTCGCAACTCGCCCGCCGCATCGGAAAATCGATCCGTGCTTCGCGCCCCTTTAAATTTCCTTCGATGCGCGCATCCAGGCCACCTTCCAGATTCAACTGATATTTCACGCGCTGCGGAAAATCGTGCATCGGGTTTTCAAATTCGATGCTTTTCTCGTCCGATTTGACGCGTTTGAAACTCGCCTCCAATTGCCCCGACGGCTTTGCCACGAACACCGGTATGCCGGTCGTGTCCAATTCAATACGCATCGCTTCATGCGATACCACCTTGCCACCTGACATCGTGCGTCCCATGCCCATCATCATCCCGCCCGCCGGACGCATCCAGTGCTCGCGGAATTCATTCTTGCCGCTGCGGCCAAACCAGCAACCCGCCAGCCAATTGAGCGCGTCCAATGGCGACGCTATCCCGGCCACAATGCGCGCCGGACGCGCGATGAAGCCGTCATAAAAGGGCTTGAATTCGGCGATATCAAGCAAGAACAATTTATCCTTCACCATCGGGTCCGTCGCGAACTGCGCGGTGACGGCGGCAACCGTGTCCGCGCGAATAATCAACATGCCTTTATCCGCCGCGCTGTCCTGATAGCGCGCGCCCATCACCAGCATGCCCTCGGTGCGCAGACGCGAGAGATTTTCCGAATGGGCCTTGAAACCCGCCTGCTCGTTTGAAGGCTTGTCCTTGATCCAATTGGGACCGGTAGTGAGATGGACGATAAACAGTGATTGCGGGGGTGCGACAACTTCGCCTGCCGGCGCGCGCGGGGCGGGTGGCGCTGCGGGCGATGCGGGCGATGGTTTGGATGCCTCCTGACCATGCACAATTGTCGCTGCCATTGAGAATCCTGCGGCTCCTAACCAAATGGCGAAAGATTTTCTATTCATTGTTTCCTCCGTTGTATAACCAATGTCCTAGCTCCGCAAATCATCCAAAAACTCCGAAGCCGGCTCCACACTCGTCACCAGCAAATGGTCCCTCGCCCGCGTACAAGCCACGTAAAGCAAATGCCGCTCAGTCTCATAGACTTCCCGCAAATCAGAATCTTCGCCAACCGTTTCGATACGTGCTTGCAGCGGGATGACCTCATCATCACAGGCCATCACCGCCACTGATCGAAACTCCAGCCCCTTGGCAAGATGCATCGTGCTGATGGATACGAAACCACTTGGGGTTTCGACCTGATCGTCAAGAATCCTGAATGGCAATCCCGCTTTCTCGGCGGCACTTCGCGCCCGAGCGATCTGGGCAGCGGATCGGACGAACACGCCGATCTCATGCGAAGCCACGCCGCAACGGGTTTGCTCGGAAAGCCATCCGGCGACTGCCTCAATTTCGGCAGCCTCGTTGGGATACGAATGCACCGCCGGCTCTGGCCCATTGAAGACGGAAACTGTATCGCCACGTTCGTCGGTATTGCCATCCACGTCTGATACTTGTGGACCGAGCAACCGATCAGCTTGCATACGAATCTGGTGTGACGTGCGGTAGTTGACCCGCAATGTACGGGAGCGCCCGCGAATATCGACGCCAAGTGCTTTCCACGAAAATGGTTGCTGGAAAATTCGCTGCCCCAAATCACCTGCGAAGAACAGACTGTCCGCGCGACGCGCCCCGAGCGCCGCAAGAAAGCGCAACTGGGCAATGCCGATATCCTGCGCCTCATCAATGACGACAAAGTCA
>JANLQC010000223.1:0-3536 GCA_031367575.1 Betaproteobacteria bacterium
CCCTGATCGTCGAAGAAGGCAACGACGATCTGAAACTGCGGGTGTTTGTCACCGGCGGCGGCTGTTCGGGCCTGCAATATGGCTTCACGTTTGATGAAATCGCCAACGAAGATGACACCGTGATGGAAAAGAACGGCGTCAAGCTGCTGATTGACCCGATGAGCTATCAATACCTGGTCGGTGCCGAAATCGATTACACCGAGGGTCTGGAAGGTGCGCAGTTTGTGATCAAGAATCCGGGTGCGACCAGTACCTGCGGTTGCGGATCATCGTTTTCGGTTTGACGAAATCGCATGACGAAAAAAAACGGAGACTTCGGTCTCCGTTTCAGTTTGTTACAAAGCAACCAATTGACAGGATACCCATGCCGCACCAACTCAAGAGCGGGCTCACCCGCACGATTGCGCTGAATTCCGTGAGTTTCGCCGTTGCCGTCGCGATTTCCGCGAATGCATTTGCGCAGGTCCCTGCGGTTCCGGCGGCGGCCGCTGCAACGCCACCCGCCGCCGCCGTTGCGCCCGCGTCACCGCCGGTCGCCGCAGGCGTACCGAAGCCATTCAAGGAAGTTATCAAGGACGCGAAGGAAATTCCCGGCCTGTTCAACCTGTACGAGAAGGACGACAAGGTCTGGATCGAGATCAAGACCGAGCAACTCAACTGGCCATTCCTGTTTAGCGCAAATCTCTCGCACGGCATTGGCGAACAATTCATGTACGGCGGATTGATGGGCTACAACGGCTTCATCGGCTCTCACTCGATTGGTACCTTCCGAAAAGCGGGAAATCAGATGCAATTGATTTCGAAAAATTTGACCTATTCGGCCAAGCCCGGCAGCCGCGAGGCACGCGCAGTCGAACAGGGATTTTCGGATAGTCTGGTCGCGAGTGCGGCCGTGGTCAGCCTGCCGCATCCGGAGCGGAAATCGGTGTTGGTTGAAGTCAACGCATTGTTGCTGTCGGACATACCATCCGGCAATACAATGCTGGAGCGCGCGTTTCGTCAGCCCTACGCCTTCGACGCGCGCAACTCGAATATCGTCAAAGCGCGCAGCGTCGCCGAAGAAACCAATGTCAACGTGCGCGCACACTATGCGCTTGCGCGTCTCGTGTTGCCGCCGGTGGTTCCCGGCCCCACGCCGATGACGCCGTTGCCCCGCACCTTGCAGGATGTACGAAGCCTGTTCCTCGGTTGGCAATACAATTTCGCCCGCCTGCCCGAGACGCCAATGGCACCACGCAAAGCCGATCCGCGCGTGGGTTATTTTTCGACGCCTCATTGGGATTTCACGGGCGATTCCGCGCGTATTCCTTTGACCCAATATGTGACGCGTTGGCGCTTGGAAAAACAAGACCCGGCTGCCGTACTTTCCGAACCAAGAACACCGATCGTGTTTTGGCTCGACCGCAGTATTCCTGACAAGTATCGCGCAGCGATCACAGACGGCATTCTCGAGTGGAACAAAGCCTTCGAGCGCATCGGCTTCAAGAACGCGGTACAAGTCAAAATTCAGCCCGACGATGCCGATTGGGAGAGTCTGGATTCCCGGCGCGCGTCGGTGACCTGGATGACCACGGCGCGCCCGGCGTTCGGTGCGATCGGCCCGAGCCAGTGGGATCCGCGAACCGGTGAAATTCTCGACGCCGATATCGGCGTGGATGTGGTGCGCCTGCGCAACCGGCGCAATATCCGTGTGGAAGAAATTGGTGCGGCAGCCGGGAATTTTTCTGAAGATCAGCAGCACGCATTCTGTTCGATTGCCGAGCATGCTGCGCAAGAATCCGGCTTCGCGATGGATTTGCTCGAAGCGCGCGGTGATCTCGATCCCGACAGCCCCGAAGCGGAAGCTTTCGTCCTCGAAGACTTGAAGGACACAATGATGCATGAAGTCGGCCATACGCTTGGCCTGCAACATAATTTCCGTGCCTCGTCGATCTATACCCTTGAGCAGCTTGCCGATCCAGCATTCACGCAAAAAAATGGCGTTGCCGGCTCGGTGATGGAATACAACGCCATCAACATTGCCGAAAAGGGCAAGCCGCAAGGCGCTTATGGCATGCATACGCTGGGGCCCTATGACTATTGGGCGATCGAGTACGCCTACAAGCCGATTGACGCGAAAGACGAGGCCGCAGAACTGAAGAGAATTTTGGCGCGTAGTTCTGAGCCAACATTGGCGTTTTCCAACGACCGCGACGGTGCCGAAGGTATCGATCCGGAAGTTAGCACCGGCGACTTGGGAAGCGACCCGTTAAAGTTCAACGAGCAGCGGATGAAAATGGCGCGCGAGTTGTGGGAACGCTGGCAGGACAAGCCGCTGAAGGATGGCGAAAGCTATTCGGTTCTGCGCCGCACGATGGCGCGCGGTCTGGCGCAGATTGGCGCGGCATCGACCCGGGTGGCGAAATATGTGGGTGGCATCACAGTATTGAGAGATCAAGCCGGCAGTTCCCGCGCACCGCTGAATCCCATTCCTTCCGAAAAGCAGCGCGCCGCGTTGAAGCTGGTCGAAAAGGGCGTATTCTCGGCGGACAGTTTCAAGTTCAAGCCTGAATTCATGCGCCGACTGTCGGTCGATTATCTTGACCGCAATGACTCAACCGGTATTGACCTCGTTTCCGGGAGTACGGATTTTTCGCTCGGCACCGAAGTACTGAAAATCCAGCGCAATGTGCTGACACAATTGTTGAGTGATGCCGTCGCGACGCGAATTCTCGATAGCGCCGACAAGCTCGACAATCCCGCGACCGGATTCAAACTCTCGGAGCTTTACTCCACCCTATCGAATACGATCTGGAGCGAATTGAAGAATGGCGGAGACATTGGCCCGCTACGCCGCAATTTGCAACGCGAACACACCAAGCGCCTGGTAAATGTTTTAGTCCGCCCCGCGCTCACCACGCCGGCAGACGCGCGAAGCCTGCAACGGATGAATGCAATTGCGCTGCGGCAACAGATCAGCGTTGCAATGGCCAAACCGATGAGTGCCGAGGCAAAGGCGCATCTATCGGATAGCCTTGATTCGTTGGGCGAAGCCTTGAAGGCACCGATGCAGCGTACCGGAGCATGACCCAGAGGCTGCCAGAATGGGGCACTGACACCGCCCCATTCGGCTATAATTGACCCATCCACAATCAATACCGCAGGGGAATATCATGGCCGGAGAAAAGAAACGTACCCGTCGCAACACGCTTGAGCGCCGTTGCCTCGGCAAAGAATACAAGCGTCTTTTTATGGGATCAAGCAAGTCCTTGTTTAAGATGCTGGAAAAGATCAAGAAGATGTGATTCCGTTACAAGCAAAAAAAGCCGCTGGAGAATTCCAGCGGCTTTTTTATTTTCTGTATGCCGGCGTCATATGGAAGCGAATGTGGAAGCGACTGTAGAAGCGAATGTCGCGTGAGCGCGAGTGCCAAAACTTTGCCGGGATCACAAAATTACCGTGGTTTTTGTGGCCCCATGTACGCAACCAACTGATCCAGCGCCGTACTCCAGCCGTCGTGAAAGCCCATTTCAGCGTGCTTCTGGCAGCCTGAATCG
>JANLQC010000230.1:0-2497 GCA_031367575.1 Betaproteobacteria bacterium
GTATCGCTACGCTCCACCCATCCTACGGCCCTGAAGTGAGATTTTTTTCAGGCGCACGGGTTACGCAATGTCGTGTCACCGCCGCGTCACCGCCGCGTCACCGCCGCCTCAATTTCGCCTCAATGTCGCGTAATGGCACGCGAGGCGAACACGACCGGAATCAAGCCAACCGCCACTATCGCGAGCGACGCGGTCGAGGCCTCGGCGAGGCGCTCGTCCATCGCGAGATTGTAGGCCTGTACCGCAAGCGTATCGAAATTGAATGGCCGCAATACCAGCGTGGCGGGCAATTCCTTCATCACATCAACAAACACCAGCAATGCCGCGGTTATCAAGCTGCCTCTCAGCAAGGGCGCATGCACGCGCGCAGCCACCGTCCAGTTTCCTGCTCCCAGTGAGCGAGCGGCATCATCCATGCCGGGCGTGATTTTCGCGAGCCCCGCGTCCACGCTTTGTTGTGCCACCCCCAGAAACCGGATGAGATAGGCGTATACCAGCACCACCACACCGCCCGTTAATAGCAGCGGCATCGCGTGGCCCGACACGCGTGCCAGAAAATCAACTAAAAAATGGTCGAGCCGACCCACCGGGATGAGTACGCCGACGGCGATCACCGTGCCCGGAATCGCATAGCCGAGGCCCGCGACACGATTGATGGCGCGATGCCATCCCCGCTTCGACAATCGCGCCCCATACGCAAGCAGCAATGCGACCGTGACCGCGATCAGCGCGGAAATCAACGCCACCAGCGCACTATTGGCGGTGAGCGTAATGAAGCGCAGGCCGAAGTTTGCGTCGCCGTCCGAAATTGCCAGTTTGAGCAACAACAATGTCGGCAATGCAAAGCCGACGACAATCGGCAGCAGACAGAGCGCGCTCGCAATCCAGCGTTGCAGACCGGTCAAAATCATCCGCGACTGACGTCGACCGGATGCCTGATGGAAACGTGATCGCCGCCGCGCCGCAAATTCAAGCGCCATCGCGAGTGCAACAAACAACAACAAAATCATTGCCAATCTGCCTGCGGCCGCGCGATCCCCCTGCGAAAACCAGGCGTTAAAAATGCCCGTCGTAAAGGTCGAAACGCCGAAGTAGGAAACGGTGCCGTAATCGGCCAGTGTTTCCATCAGCGCCAGCGCCGTGCCGGCCGCGATCGCCGGGCGCGCCAGCGGCAGTGAAACGCGCCAGAAAATGCCGAAGCGGCCATAGCCGAACGTGCGGCCCGCCTCGATGAGCGAAGTTGACTGTTCGACAAACGCGACGCGCGCCAACACATAAACGTAGGGATAGAGCACGAACGTCAGCATGATCGCCGCACCGCCCAATGAACGAATGTCCGGAAACCAATAGTCCGCCTTTACCTGCCAGCCAAATATCGTGCGCAGCGCGCCTTGCAGCGGGCCCGCGAACTGCAGCATGTCCGTGTACACATAGGCCATCACATAGGCAGGCATCGCAATCGGAAGTATCAGCAGCCACTCAAATGCCTTGCGTCCCGGAAAATCGTGATGGGCGGTAAGCCAGGCGCACAGGGTACCGACAAAGGCCACACCGACCGCGACGGTGGTGGCAAGCAGCAAACTGTTTGCAACAAGACCGGCGAGGGTGGTGCGGCTGATGTGTGTCCAGGCCGATCCATCGCCGTCGAACATGCCAGCCACCACGCCGCCAATTGGCACCAATAGCAAAAGCGTTATGCCGATGCAGAGATAGCGCAGGCTGTCGGTCCATGACAGGCGAAAAAAGCCGGTCATAAAGCGAAAATGTCCCAATGCTCTGCATTCATGCCCAAATTGTAACAAGAATCATTCTTGTTTGATTCAACGATGATCCCGTGCCATTCCGTGCCATTAAGTGCAATGACGGCCGATTCGCGAAAAAGAATTACATTGAATTTGCCCCATGGTTTCAGTACACTTACGCGTTTTTCAAGTTCCGGGAATTTGTGGCGCGTCTAACATCGACACCATCCGGTATCCGGTAATCCGCAGGCAAACAGGACGATCTAACAGGTCACCTCAGGAGTATTGAAGTTGGTCACGGCAAAAGCAAAATCGAAGTCGAAGGCGGGAGCAAAGGTTTCCAAAGTGCGCAAGGTTGTTAAGACGGCCTCCTCAAAAGTGGCCAAGAAAAAGGTTTCCGGAAAATCGGCGGCCGTTGCCGCAAAAAAATCGCCGCCCAAGACGGTGCCGAAAACCACCGCCAAAGTCGCGACCAGGGGCAGCACAAAAATCGCGACCAAGGGCAAAGTCGCCCCGAAGGCGAAAGTCGTCCCGAAGGCGAAAGTCGCCCCGAAGGCAAAAGTCGTCCCGAAGACAAAAGTCGTCCCGAAGGCGAAAGTCGTCCCAAAGGCGAAAGTCGCCACGTCGCCTGCCCCCAAAAGAGCGCAAAAAGTTACCGCGAAAATCGCGGCAAACCCGGTTGCGAAAGCACCGGCCAGGCCCGCAAAAACAGCGCCGGCGCCTGAAATCAATTACCACTTGCTCGCGAAACCGAG
>JANLQC010000240.1:0-3986 GCA_031367575.1 Betaproteobacteria bacterium
GCCGGCCAGCGAGATCGTCAAGCGTTTCGCCACCGGGGCGATGAGCTATGGCTCGATCAGCTGGGAAGCCCACACCACTTTGGCGGTGGCGATGAACCGGATCGGCGGCAAATCGAACACCGGCGAAGGCGGCGAGGATCCCAAGCGCTTCATTGCCGTGCAAAAGGCCGGTGAGACACTGAAAAGCAAACTGGGTGATGCCGTGGAAACGGACATCAAATTGCAAGTGGGGGATTCGCTGCGTTCGCGCATCAAGCAGGTTGCCTCGGCGCGATTTGGCGTCACGGCCGAATACCTGAATTCGGCCGATCAAATCCAGATCAAGATGGCGCAGGGTGCCAAGCCCGGCGAAGGCGGCCAATTGCCGGGGCACAAGGTGTCCGAATACATCGGCAAACTGCGCTTCGCCACACCCGGCGTGGAGTTGATCTCGCCGCCGCCGCATCACGATATCTATTCAATCGAAGATTTGGCGCAACTGATTCACGACCTGAAAAACTGCAACACGCGCGCATCAATTTCGGTGAAGCTGGTTTCCGAAGTCGGTGTCGGCACAGTCGCGGCCGGTGTCGCAAAAGCGAAGGCCGACCATGTCACCATCGCGGGTCATGATGGTGGCACCGGTGCTTCGCCGGTCTCGTCGATCAAGCATGCCGGCACGCCATGGGAATTGGGATTGGCGGAGACCCAGCAAACACTGGTGCTGAATCGCCTGCGCGGCCGGATTGCGGTGCAGGTCGATGGGCAAATGAAGACCGGTCGCGATGTGTTGATCGGTGCCTTGCTGGGGGCCGACGAATTCGGGTTTGCGACCGCGCCGCTGGTGGTGGAAGGCTGCATCATGATGCGTAAATGCCATCTCAATACCTGTCCGGTCGGCGTTGCGACGCAGGATCCGGTGTTGCGCAAAAAATTTACCGGCCAGCCTGAACACGTCGTGAATTTTTTCTTTTTCGTTGCTGAAGAAGTCCGCGAGTTGATGGCGGCCATGGGCATTCGCAAATTCAATGATTTGATCGGCCGTGCCGATTTGCTGGAAACACGCAAAGGCATTGCGCACTGGAAAGCCAAGGGTCTCGATTTCTCGCGGATATTCCATCTTCCCGATATGCCCAAGGACGTGGCGCGGCATCATTGCGAAACGCAGGATCATGGTTTGACCGATGCGCTGGATAACCTGCTGATCGAGCGCGCCAAACCGGCGTTGGAGAAACGCGAAAAAGTGACTATCGAAGCGGGCATCCGCAATTTGAATCGCACGGTGGGTGCAATGCTGTCCGGCGAAGTTGCACGGCGCTACGGCGGCGAAGGACTGCCGCACGACACCATAGCCATCAAACTTGCCGGTACCGCCGGGCAAAGTTTTGGCGCGTTTCTCGCGCGCGGCATCACCCTTGAACTCACCGGGCAGGCCAACGATTACGTCGGCAAGGGCTTGAGCGGCGGTCGCGTCATCGTCAAACCACACGCGCAATTTCGTGGCGATCCAATCGAAAACATTATTGTCGGCAACACTGTTCTGTACGGCGCGACCGCCGGCGAAGCCTATTTTCGCGGCGTCGCGGGCGAGCGTTTCTGCGTGCGAAATTCCGGTGCGTCAGCGGTGGTTGAAGGAACAGGTGATCATGGCTGCGAATACATGACTGGCGGCACCGTGGCGATACTGGGCCAGACCGGTCGCAATTTTGCCGCCGGCATGTCGGGTGGGGTCGCCTATGTGCTCGACGAAGATGGTAATTTCCGCAATCGCTGCAATCTTGCGATGGTGGAGTTGGAGCCGATCACGGATATGGTCACACCCGCATCGCATCAGGGCATTTCCGACAACGCCTTGCTCAAAGCACTGATTGAAAACCATGCGAAATATACCGGTAGCCAGCGCGCCATCGACATTCTGGCCAACTGGCCAAAATGGTCTCGCGCCTTTGTGAAAGTGATGCCGACCGAATATCGCCGCGCGCTGGGAGAGTTGGCGGAAAAAAACGCCGCCATTCTCAAGCAAAAAGCGGCTTGATCCAACACGGGCAACCGAACACCACCCGAACACCACCCGAACACAAACGACTCGCACGAAAGAATTTGCATGGGCAAGCCAACCGGATTTCTGGAATATCAACGATTGAGCGAAGCGTCGCTCGCGCCCGCGCAACGCCTGAAAAATTATCAGGAGTTCATTCTTCATCTGAACGACGACGAAGCGAAAACGCAGGGTGCGCGCTGCATGGATTGCGGCATCCCGTTTTGTCAGACCGGTTGTCCGGTCAACAACATCATTCCGGATTTCAACGATCTGGTGTATCGGCAAAATTGGCGGGAAGCATTGGACACATTGCATTCCACCAATAATTTTCCGGAATTCACCGGGCGCGTTTGTCCGGCACCGTGTGAAGCAGCCTGCACGCTCAACATCAACAACGACGCCGTCGGAATCAAATCAATCGAGCACGCGATTATCGACAAGGGCTGGGAGATGGGTTGGGTCGTACCGCAACCGCCGAAGCGCACGACCGGCAAGCGCGTCGCCGTGGTCGGCTCGGGCCCGGCGGGTCTTGCCGCCGCGCAACCACTTGCGCGCGTCGGCCACCAAGTGATTGTGTTCGAGAAGGCGGATCGCATCGGCGGCTTGCTGCGTTACGGCATTCCCGATTTCAAGATGGAAAAATCGCACATTGATCGCCGGATCGCACAAATGGAAGCGGAGGGCGTGCAATTTCGCGCCAATCGACACATCGGCGTTGATACACCCGCCGAAGTGTTGATGCAGGATTTCGACGCGATTATTTTGTCCGGCGGTGCCGAATTGCCGCGCGACTTGCCGGTGCCAGGGCGCGATCTTGGCGGCATTCATTTCGCCATGGATTATTTGCCGCAGCAAAACAAAGTGGTCGCAGGTGACAAGGTGCCCGGCCAATTGATGGCAACCGGCAAGCATGTGATCGTGATCGGCGGCGGCGATACCGGCAGTGATTGCGTGGGCACCTCCAACCGCCACGGTGCGAAGTCGGTCACGCAATTTGAGTTGTTGCCGCAGCCACCCGAGCAGGAAAATAAGCCGATGGTGTGGCCGTATTGGCCGATCAAGTTGCGCACCTCGTCATCGCATGAAGAGGGTTGCGAACGCGACTGGTCGGTCGCCACCAAGGCGTTCGTCGGCAACAACGGCAAAGTGGAAAAACTCAAGGCCGTCCGTGTCGAATGGAGGGACGGAAAAATGCAAGAGGTTGCTGGTTCTGAATTTGAAATGAAGGCAGATCTCGTGTTGCTCGCGATGGGCTTCATGGGGCCGGAGCAAAAAGGCTTGCTCGAACAGTTCGGTGCGCTTGGCGTGCTGAAAGATCAACGCCAGAACATCAAAGCCGATGTCGATGACCGTGGCACTGTGCTCGCCTATCAAACCGCCAACCCGAAGGTATTCGCCGCCGGTGATATGCGTCGCGGACAGTCTCTCGTCGTCTGGGCAATTCGCGAGGGCCGCCAGTGCGCGCGTTCGGTCGATGCCTATCTGATGGGTTCGTCTGAACTGCCGCGTTAGCGTGAACGGTTCAGGCTTTAAGCGTAGACCGCCATCTGACGCTCCTCACGGGGCATAAAAGGCCGGTGAACCGCGCCAGTGCTTGTGTTTGTATAATTTTGTAGCCCGGATGCAGCGCAGCGCAATCCGGGTCCAAGCCTGTTAAGCAAGATCGCGTGCCAATCGCACCCTCGATTGCGCTGCGCTTCATCGCGGCTACCATACTGGTGAGATAATCGGATGGCGCGGCATTCAGTCCGCACTATTCCAGCGCCCTCACATGACCGCCCTCCAAAACGATACTTTCCTTCGCGCGCTTATGCGCGAGCCGACTCCCTACACGCCGATCTGGATCATGCGTCAGGCGGGACGCTATTTGCCCGAGTACAACGCAACGCGGAAGAAAGCGGGAAGCTTCCTCGGCTTGGCCAAGAATCCGGATTACTGTACCGAAGTCACGTTGCAGCCACTGGAT
>JANLQC010000267.1:0-3951 GCA_031367575.1 Betaproteobacteria bacterium
CCTTGGTGTATCGCCGGGTTTGTAGGCGCGCAACGATTGGAATTCCTCGTCGCCGCGCACCGGGATATTGCCTTGCCCGACCGCGCGAGCGTCCATCGGCAACGCCCCCGCCCCCGGATCGGGCTTCGGATAAACAAGGCAACGCGTGCCGAATTCAACGTAAGACCACGCGTGAAAAAGGCCGGTTGGGTATTCGGTAAAAATTTCCACGCGATCACATTTGAGGCGCCCCCGGGTGGGTGCCCGCAACGGAAAATTGAGTGTCGTGCTGCCGTCTGGATTGACGTCCGTGAACACCGGCTCACTCGCCGCATTGCGCGCGATTTTTGCGCCGACGGCGAAGCGCGGCATGCCGGTGTTTGTGAACACCAACGCGAATTGCGCCGTATCGCCGGCAAAAACCGGCTCGACTTTGCCGGGGCCAATGGACAGGCGCACCAGATT
This sequence comes from Betaproteobacteria bacterium, assembly GCA_031367575.1. GTDB lineage: Bacteria > Pseudomonadota > Gammaproteobacteria > Burkholderiales > Usitatibacteraceae > UKL13-2. The sequence goes on from JANLQC010000267.1 coordinate 445, forward strand.
GCGAAACGTGTGCAGCATTGACACGCTGCCCATGCCGGCCAGCATAAATGTGAGCAGGAATCCCAGCGAAAGACCGTAATTGATCGATCCAATCAACAGCAATACCAGCACCAACGCAAAGAAATATCCGGTGCGCGTCGGCAGTATGAAAATTCGCCGTTGCGTGAGCACCACCGGCGGCTGCTCCGGAAAACGCGCGCGAAAAATCCAATCGGCAATGCGCTGACGGATATTGAGGTCAAGGCTGGCGGGCATCAGGGATTGGGCAACAAGATGCATTGGCCACGGATCAACACTGATGAACGCTGATAAAGCTCGCCAACAGCGCCGTTTGATGAATCAAAAAAGAAATCTGTGTTCATCCGTGTTCATCGGTGGCTAAAAAAAACTTCAAGGAATCGCCACCGCGCGGATCAATTCCAGCGCCGGATCGAGGATTTTTGCGTTGCCGCTTGAAACCGGGCGCAAGCGATGGCCGGTCACAGCAGGAACGATCATCTGCACATCTTCCGGCAACACCTGCTTGCGTCCCGCCATCATTGCCCACGATTGCGCGGCGCGCAAAATGGCCAGACCGGCGCGCGGTGACAGCCCGATCTCGAACTTCGCCGAATCGCGGGTGAAATTGACCAACGCTTGCACGTAATCAATCAACGCATCCGAGGCGAAAATCTGCGTGACTTCCTTTTGCAGTTCCAGCAAGTCTTTCACCGTCATTGCGGGCGTGATTTTGGCGATCAGTTCGCGCCGATCCTCGCCTTTCAGCAGCGCGCGCTCGGCGACCTGATCGGGGTAACCGAGACGGATGCGCATCAGGAAGCGATCAAGCTGCGACTCCGGCAACGCAAAGGTGCCAACTTGATGTGAAGGGTTTTGCGTGGCGATGACAAAAAAGGGCTCCGGCAGTTTCATGGTTTTGCCGTCTGCCGTGACCTGATGTTCTTCCATCGCCTCCAACAGCGCGCTTTGCGCTTTCGGTGACGCGCGGTTGATTTCATCGGCCAAAATCACTTGAGAAAAAACCGGACCGGCATGGAATTGAAAGGTGCTGGATTCGCGGTCAAAAATGGATACACCGACAATATCGGCCGGCAGCAAATCGCTGGTGAACTGAATGCGTTGATAATGCAGCCCGAGCAGGCTCGCAATCACATGCGAAAGCGTGGTTTTACCGACACCGGGCACATCCTCAATCAGCAAGTGCCCGCGCGCCAGAATGCAGCACATGGCCATGCGGATTTGCTGATCCTTGCCCAATATGATTTCGCCGGCCCGGGCCAATACGTTTTTCAGAGGGTCGTTTGCAACTTTTTTGTCGAACAGCATTGCGTTCATCGGGTTGCCGGAATGAAAAGGATTTTACGACGGATAAGCGGAATATTTGACGGCGGTATTGCGGGACTGCCGCGACTATGACACGCTTATGGCGAGAATAATTCATCGCGAAAGCAACAAGGCCATGACCACCGCATTCATTACCCATCCCGATTGCCTGAAACACGAAATGGGCGCGCACCACCCCGAGTGCCCGGCACGATTGCAGGCGGTATACAACGCGTTCAGCCAATCCGGCTTGATGTCGCGCTTAACCGAAGTTGACGCACCGCTCGCGACACTTGGCCAGCTCAAGTCGGCGCATGCATCCGCTTATGTCGAAAGCATTTTCGCCGCTGCACCCGCACAGGATTACGCCTACCTCGACGCCGATACCGCCATGAATCGGTATTCGCTGGTTGCGGCACAACGGGCGGCGGGTGCGGTGGTGAAGGGAATCGACATGATCATGGCCGGTGAAATCGACAATGCCTTTTGCGCCGTTCGGCCCTGCGGTCATCACGCCACGCATGATCGTTCGATGGGTTTTTGCATCTTCAACAATGTTGCGGTCGGGGCGGTACATGCGCTCAACACACATCAACTGGCGCGTGTGGCGATAGTTGATTTCGACGTGCATCACGGCAACGGTACCGAGGACATTTTTCACGAAGATGAGCGGGTGATGCTTTGCTCCAGCTTTCAGCATCCCTACTATCCCGGCACCGGGGCCGATTCCGGCAATTCTCACATCATTCCCACGCCGCTTGCCGCGCGCACCGGCGGGGCGAAATTCCGTGCGGCCATTGAATCGACATGGTTTCCCGCACTGGAACGGTTCCAGCCCGAACTCATCATCATTTCGGCCGGATTCGATGCCCACTCCGATGATCCGCTGGGCTACCTTGAATTGCATGAAGATGACTATGTGTGGATCACCGGGCGCATTCGCAATATCGCGGATAAATACGCCGAAGGGCGCATCATTTCGGCGCTTGAAGGTGGCTACAATCTGGTGGCGTTGGGACGCAGCGCGGTTGCACATGTGGGGGCGCTGCTGTAGGGGAAAGGTAACCCGCAATGGCTACCGGGGTACGCCGTAACATCAAGATTTTGCTCGCAAAAATACCCATTTTCAGGTTAAAATAGCAGGCTGCATGGGGTGCATGTAAACCTCCAGACAAGGGCACATCAGGTGCCCTTCATTTTGCAAGCTCGCTTCGTTGGATCGCACACAACTTCATGAATCACATACGCAATTTCTCCATCATCGCGCATATCGATCACGGCAAATCGACACTCGCGGATCGCATCATCGAGCGTTGCGGGGGATTGTCGTCGCGCGAAATGGAGTCCCAAGTGCTGGATTCGATGGATCTGGAGCGCGAGCGCGGTATTACCATCAAAGCCCAGACGGCGGCATTGAAATACACCGCGCGCGATGGCAAGACCTATGACCTGAACTTGATCGACACGCCCGGTCATGTTGATTTTTCCTACGAGGTTTCGCGCTCACTGTCCGCCTGCGAAGGGGCGCTGTTGGTGGTCGATGCCTCACAAGGGGTGGAAGCGCAAACAGTCGCCAATTGTTATACGGCCATTGATCTCGGCGTTGAAGTCACACCGGTGTTAAACAAGATCGATCTGGCCAGTGCCGATCCGGCCCGTGTAATGGAAGAGATTGAGGACATTATCGGCATTTCGGCAGTGGACGCGGTGCAGTGCAGCGCCAAGACCGGCTTGGGGATTGAAGACGTGATTGAAACCGTCATTGCCAAAGTGCCGCCGCCGAAGGGAACGGTGGATGCACCGTTGAAAGCGCTGATCATCGATTCGTGGTTCGACAATTATGTCGGCGTGGTAATGCTGGTGCGGGTGGTGGATGGTGTGGTCAAGCCGAAGGATCGGATCCTGTTGATGGCAACCGGTGCGCAACATTTGGTGGAGCAGGTGGGGGTATTTACGCCGCGCTCGCAAGACCGCACCGAACTGTCTGCCGGCGGGGTCGGTTTCATTATTTCCGGCATCAAGGAACTCAAGGACGCGAAAGTAGGCGACACCGTGACGCTGGTGGATCGGCCCGCCGCGGCCGCGTTGCCCGGTTTCAAGGAAATCAAACCACAGGTGTTTGCGGGGCTCTATCCGGTCGAATCGAATCAATATGATTCGCTGCGCGATGCGCTGACCAAGCTG
>JANLQC010000301.1:0-2881 GCA_031367575.1 Betaproteobacteria bacterium
CTGCTGGATGATCCACATTCCGCGATTCTGGAGATTGACCGGAAAGTTCTCGCCAGGCAACACTCACTTTCAGTTGAAGAAACACAGCATTTCGGTGTGCCACTCGGCGGCAACCTGATTCCATGGATTGACAAGGACATGGCGTCGATGGGCAACCCGGGCATGTCGCTTGAGGAGTGGAAAGGCATGGCCGAAACCAACAAGATTCTTGGTCGCGGTGCGGGCTTCGCCACGCCTGCGACGCCCATTGATGGCCTTTGCATTCGTGTCGGCGCGATGCGTTGTCATAGTCAGGCGTTGACCATCAAGCTTAAGAAAGATGTGCCGCTGGCCGACATTGAATCCATTCTCGCGGCGGACAATGAATGGGTGCGGGTGATTCCGAACCAGCGCGAGCGCAGTATCCGTGATCTGACGCCCGCAGCAGTTACCGGCAATATGCATATCCCGGTTGGTCGGCTCAGAAAATTGGCGATGGGACCGGAATATTTGAGCGCTTTTACGGTTGGCGACCAGCTACTTTGGGGTGCGGCTGAGCCGTTGCGCCGTATGCTGCGGATAATTATAAATAAATAGGTTACTTATCAATGGGTTGGCGTGGTTATTTGCGCTAAAACCGCGAATTTCTGCGGAAGCGGGTTGAAAAATCGTCTACTTTCGCTTCTAATGCTAGAAAGCGAATAAGGTTGAAACAATAACTCGTTGATGTTATTTTACTTTGTCCTCGAAAATCGAAGGGTTGGGGTTGCGCATGAACCGTCCACCGAAAACAAAATTAGTCGTCGCATTGGGAGGAGCGCTTTTGGCGCTGTCGTCGTTGTCGGCTTTACCGGCATATGCGGCAGGCTTGGGCAAGCTCACCATCAATTCCGCATTGGGCCAGCCACTCACGGCTGAGATCGATCTGGTCTCCCTTCAACCGGGAGAATTTGAATCCATCGCCGCGCGCATCGCCACCCCCGAATCCTATGGCGACGCGAAGATTGAATATTCCCCACTGCTGCGCCAATTGCGTTTCGCCGTTGAGCGTGGTGTGGGTGGAAAACCGGTACTGAAAATCACCAGCGTGGTGCCGATCAACGAACCGTTTCTGGATGTGCTCGTCGAAATGAACTGGCCGGCCGGTCGCCTTTTGCGCGAGTACCCGATCCTGCTTGATCCGCCGGGTTTCAATGAGGCACGCATCGCACCGCCCGTCGCGTCTGTTGCGGTGGTTAAGACCGTTGTGGCGGCACCTGAATCGTCCGCCGCCACGACATCATCTCCGGCCAGCGCGCCTGCGGTGAGTGTACCGGTCGCGACCGGCACGCCGTCGGCGCAAGCGGAATCGGGAGGTGACACTTACGGCCCGGTCAAGCGCGGTGATACGCTCGGCAAGATCGCGCGGGAGATGAAAACCGACACCGTTTCCGTTGAACAGATGTTGGTGGCGTTGTATCGCGAGAACCAGTCTGCGTTCATCGGTAATAACATGAACCGTTTGCGCACCGGCCAAATCCTTAAAGTTCCGTCCGCCGCCGATGTCGCCGCGATAACGGCAGGCGAGGCGCGTAAGGAAATAAAGTTACAGGTAGAGAGCTGGAACGAGTATCGCGGGCAGGTCGCGAGCAGCGCATCGTCGGCACCCGCCGCACCGGAAAAAGTCACCAATCAAGCCACCGGAAAAATTACCGTGGCAAAGCCGGAGATTGCCGCCGCGCCGGCAGCACCCAAAGATCAGCTCAAGATCGCCAAAACGGATTCCGTCGGCGGAAAAGCCGGCGGGGCAGGGGCAAGTGGCACCGGCAATTTGCAGGAACAAATCACCGCGCTGAAAGAAGAAAAAACAGCGCGCGAAAATGCGCTGAAAGAAGCCAATTCGCGCGTGGCCGATCTGGAAAAAACGATCACGGACATGAAGCGGTTGGCTGAATTGAAAGGCCTCGCCGCCAAGGCCGCGCCGGAAGCGGCAAAGGCTGCCGATTCCAAAGTCGCGCAAGTGACGCCGCCGGCCAAGACACCCGAACCGGCGAAATCGCCCGAGCCATCCAAGCCAGCCGACACCAAGTTACCCGATGCAAAAATGTCGGAAGTAAAACCGGCCGATGCAAAGCCTTCAGACGCGAAGCCCGCCGACGCCAAGCCGGTTGATCCCACAACGATGCCGCCAAAGGCCGCCGACGTTAAGCCTGCGCCGCCCAAGACACCGATGAAAGCGCCACCGCCGCCGGAACCCAATTTCCTCGAAGACAACATGGTTGCCATCGGCGCAGGCGGTGCGGCACTGCTGGGTGTGGGCGGATTGTTCGCGTTCATGGCGCGCCGCCGTAAAAAATCAGACGGAAGCGGCAATAGCACCGGCTTGAGCAAAGCATCTTCGGTGATGCCAAGCGACCTGAAACCGAACTCGGTGACCGGCAATCGCGGCGGCGGTCTGGTCGATACCGGCAATAGTTCTTTCCTGACGGACTTCGACAAGACCGGCCCGGGCTCGATTGACACCGATGAAGTTGATCCGGTGGCGGAAGCCGAGGTCTATATCGCCTACGGTCGCGATGCGCAGGCCGAGGAAATCCTCAAAGAAGCCATGTCGCGCGACAAGAGCCGCCACGAAATCACCGTCAAGCTGCTGGAGATTTATCATGCCCGCAAGAGCGCGCCGGCGTTTGAAACCGTTGCGCGCGAATTGAAAGAAGCAATCGGCGGCGACAATCCGATGTGGGCCAAAGTGGCCGCGATGGGTGCGTCGATCGATCCGAAAAATGCACTTTACAGTGGCAGTGGTCAGGCCTATGAGACCACCGGCGCGTTCTCCGCGGGCGGTTCCACCACCGGCTCTTGTCGCGCGACATGGCTTCTTTGAGGATCTCCTCGGCCTGCGCATCGCGACCGTAGGCGATAT
>JANLQC010000376.1:0-2095 GCA_031367575.1 Betaproteobacteria bacterium
CGTTGCTGGCAATACCGCTGTCGTTTGTCAATCCGCGTTCAGGGGCCTCGTGGAATCTTTTTCTGGCGGTGCTGATATTCAATCTCTACTACAGCTTGCTGAACACGTTTCAGAGTTTCACCGCGTTAGGCAAAATATCGCCGTGGATTGGCTTGTGGCCGGTGCATCTGGTGATGATTGCGATGTTGGCGGTACTGTTTTCGCGACAGCTATTTTCATTTCGATGGTTAGTTTTTGCGCGTCACTGAACTCGCACAAGAACTCGCGCCGATTTGCGTAAAGCCCTGCACTCGGCTATGATCGCGCCCTTCGGATAGATCGCTCGGCCGAACAGATTTTGGAGAGGTGGATGAGCGGTTTAAGTCACACGCCTGGAAAGCGTGCGTAGGTTAATAGCCTACCGAGGGTTCGAATCCCTCCTTCTCCGCCAAAATAAACAAGCCCCGCGAGGGGCTTTTTTATTTTTGGCGGAGACGTTGTGGAGATGGGCGAGCCAACAGCCTGGCTCGCACGAGAGATTCAAAAGGTGACGGCGATGCCGCAGGCCGCCGCGCCGGGGTCGTGGCGCGAAATCGAAGGCTACTGAACCACCTGCCGCGTATATATTTCCCAGAGTCGCGCGAGATCGGCGGCACCATCATTGCCCTGCACTGTCTTGAAGGTCGCGCCCGCATTGGGCTTTTGCCCGGCCATCACCAACGCGATGCCATAGCGCAATTTGGCATCATCAGGGCGTTTCTGATCGCCCGCCTTGATCGCGGCCTCCATCATCTCCAGCCCTTTTTTTGCGTCGCCTTTAAGTACCGCGTCAAAGCCGTTATTCAGAAGCGCCACGGCGCTCTTGGGTGGTGGGCCACCTTTGGCGGCGCGGGCATTTTCGTCAGCGAGATCCTTGGCGATTGAGGCGCGTAATTTTTTCTCGGTATCCGCCGTCGCGTCCTTGGCCAACACGCCCGAGGCAATGCCGGCCTCAATGACTTTTTGCGCCTCGGCCGGGAAACCGCTTTGCTGCGTCAGTGAGGCCATCTCGAAGTAATCGCTTTTCTCTGCCATGGCACCGGTGGCGAGCTTGAGCCGATATACGTCGATCACCAGCCGTTCGGCGAAGCCGGGCTTGGATTCCACCCGGTAAATCAAATCGGCCCAGTATTCTTTGCTCGGAAAACGCACGACAATTTTCTCAAGGGCCGCGACATAACCCTCGGTGTCTTTGGCTTTCAGTGCCGCGCTTGCCAACAGCCGCAACTGATCTTCCGTGGCGGGTGTGCCCGCCTGTTCATTGGCCGCGAGATAGGCGCCGATTTCGGTTTTGGCCGTGGCGAAATCATTGTTGATATACGCGGAATGGCCGAGCAGCAAACGGGTTTCATTGCGCGCACCCGGTTCTTTGAGCGCACGTGCCGCCCATAGGGCGGTCTGCCGGTAATCTTTCAGCCGGTAGTGAACGCGCGCGATGCCGTCCAGAAAATTAACCGTATCCGCCGCCGGAATGCGCCCGGAGGCGAACGCGGATTCCAGCGATTTGACGGCAAGCGCATCGTTGCCCGCGCCAAGAGCGGAGGTCGCGCGCATGCGGTCGAGCACGTAGAGTTCATACGGCGTCTTGCCGTCGACCTTTTCCGCTTCGGCGATATGCTGCAATGCCTCGGTGAATTTTTTTTCGTTGATGGCCTTTTCCGCCGCAACCATTGGTTTCGAGATCGCGGTGCGGACGGTTTCCTTGGGCTCGCCTGACTTCGCGGCGGGCCGGTCGGAATTGGGTGCCGACGGGGGTGCGGCGTGGGGTGCAGACTGGCCGTAACCGGTTTGCGCCAGTGCAGGCTGCGACGCAAGCGCGGAAAGTAATTCAATGAAGACAAACAAACAGGCGACGGCGCCCGTGTTGACTTGGCGGCGGGCAAAAAAGTATTGGCAATTCATTGAAATTCCTGTGTCATTTCGAGAAACGCGCAAACTGGCGCGAACGGGATTAAATTATGCCATTGCGGCATGCAGACTTGGCCGCCAACAATCGCGGCGGAGGAAAACAAGTCGAACGCCGATCGCATAAACACAAGCACTGGCGCGGCGTTGGAGACACTTATGCGCGAAAAGC
>JANLQC010000341.1:0-2111 GCA_031367575.1 Betaproteobacteria bacterium
CACCCGCGTGAGTCGATGGAACTTCCATTGTCGCTTTGTCGCTTTCGAGCGAAATCAGCGATGCGTCTTTCTTGATGACGTCACCCGGCTTCACCAGAATTTCGATGACCGGGATATCGGTGAAATCACCGATGTCGGGGACTTTGACTTCGATCAGATTCGCCATGTGATTCCTTACAACACGAGCTTGCGGATGTCAGACATCAGCGCGGCAAGGTAAGTGGAGAAACGCGCGCCCGACGCGCCATCGACAACGCGATGGTCATACGAGAGCGACATCGGCAGAATCAGGCGCGGCACGAATTCCTTGCCATTCCAGATCGGTTTCATCGCGGATTTTGAGACGCCGAGAATCGCGACTTCCGGTGCATTGATGATCGGCGTGAAGAAAATGCCACCGATGCCGCCGAGGGAAGAAATGGTGAAACAGCCGCCGGACATTTCGCCCGGCGAGAGTTTTCCTTCGCGTGCCTTGGCGGAAAGTTCGCCCATTTCGCGCGCGATGTCGCTCACCGATTTCTGATCGGCATTCTTGATCACCGGCACCACCAGCCCGTTGGGTGTATCGGCGGCAAAACCGATGTTGTAGTACTTTTTCAGAATCAAATTTTCGCCACCGGCTTCAAGTGAGGAATTGAATTCCGGAAATTTTTTCAGCGCGGCCACGCTTGCCTTGATGAGGAACGCGAGCATCGTGAGCTTGACGCCGGACTTGGCGTTCTCTTCGTTGGTCTTGACGCGAAACGCTTCAAGATCCGTGATATCGGCTTCGTCCTGCTGCGTCACGTGCGGGATCATCACCCAGTTGCGCGCGAGATTGTTGCCGGAGAGTTTCTTGATGCGCGACAGCGCGCGCCTTTCGATTTCGCCGAATTTGGTGAAATCGACAGGCGGCATTTCCGGGAACGCGAAAGTGCCACCACCGGCCGCACTCGCCGGTTTGGCGAGTGCGGTTTTGACGAAGCCCTGCACGTCTTCCTTGGTGATGCGGCCCTTCAGTGCCGAGCCTTTCACCTTCGTGAGATCGACACCGAGCTCGCGCGCGAATGCACGCACCGACGGGCTTGCATGTACGTTTCCCGGGATTGGGCCACTGGCACTCGGCGGTGCAATCGGGTTGGACGCCAATGCTGGCGCGGCTTTTGGCGGCATTGCCTCGGGAAGGCGCGCCGGTGCTGGTGTTTGAGGCGGTGCCACTTGGGGCGAGGAAGCCGGTGAAGCGGCGGGTGCGGGAGCGGTACGGACATTGGCACTTTCCTCCAGCACCAGTACCACCGCGCCCATCGACACCTTGTCGCCGAGTTTCACTTTAAGCTCCTTCACGACCCCGGCGTGGGTCGAAGGAACTTCCATCGTGGCCTTGTCGCTTTCGAGCGAGATCAGCGAATCTTCTTTCTTCACCACATCGCCCGGCTTCACCAGAATTTCGATGACCGGGATATCGGTGAAATCACCGATGTCGGGTACTTTGACTTCAATCAGTTGGCTCATGTCATACCGTCCAGGGCGCAGGTTTTGACGCATCGATTCCATACTTCTTGATCGCATCACTCACCAGTTTGGCTTGCACCTGCCCATCATCCGCAAGCGCCTTCAATGCCGAGACCACCACGTAGTAGCGATTGACCTCAAAGAATTTGCGCAACTGTTTGCGGGTGTCTGACCGGCCGAAGCCGTCAGTTCCGAGCACACTGAATTTCCGATCACCGATGTAGGGCCGAATCTGGTCGGCAAAGCTTCGCATGTAGTCGGTGGCGGCAATCGCCGGACCTTTGCGGCCCTTGAGCATTTGCGCAACGTGCGCAACATGCGGCGTGCCTTCCGGATGCAGCAGATTGAAGCGCTCGGCCGCCATGCCATCGCGACGCAGTTCGTTGAAAGACGTGCAACTCCAGATATCGGACGCCACGCCCCAATCGAGTTCCAGTAGTTCGGCCGCCGCAATGACTTCACGGAAGATGGTGCCCGAACCCATCAACTGCACACGCGGTTTTTTCGCGTCCGCCCCTTCGCGGAACAAATACATGCCCTTGAGAATATTTGCTTCGGCCCCTTTGGGCATCGCCGGGTGCGTGTAATTTTCATTCATCACCGTGATGTAGTAGTAGATG
>JANLQC010000349.1:0-7234 GCA_031367575.1 Betaproteobacteria bacterium
GGCAATGCGAAGCGCGCCCAGGCAGACAGGCAGCGTATAGAATCTTCGCCATGATCACACCTATCATCCTAGAAACGGCAGTTGGACGGGTGTGAGTGTGCATTTTGCGGGCTTTCTGGCAAGGCCTCATTTGGCAACAACGACGACGCAGGCTTCACCCTGCTAGGAGGAACAACGCTGCCAGGGAGCCTGCAAAATGTGCAATCGCACCCGTAGCGCTCTCACCCATAGGGAGAAACGCGTCGGGAGCGAAACCCTAGCACTGGCGCGGTGTTCCACGGGATTGATAGCGGTCAACTGCCGTTTCTAGGTTGATGGTTTGTCGCCGTTGATTTGATCGAAGTTACTTCTTCACCTTCTCCAGCATCGCGGAAAAAAACGTCGTGATGCCGTCGCGCCCCATCTTGCGCGCGTCGGCCAGTTCGCCACCATCGGTTTGATAGGCCACACTGCCGTCGGCCCGCACCAGCGCCACTGAAGGGACGCCCTTCTTCAAAATATTGCCGTAGCGATTGGCCACATCCAGATTCTTGTCGAAGCGGCCGACATCGACTTTGACCACCACCAACTTGTCGTTGACCAATTTCGCCAACTCGCCCTGATGCATTTCGATATCCAGCACTTTGCAATCGCCGCACCAGTTGCCGCCGAAGACGATCAGCACCGCTTTTTTTTGCGCTTTCGCGGTCTTTAGTGCTGCCTGCACGTCCTCTTTCGCATTGGCCGATTCGTTATAGGGTTTCGTGGTGTCGGCCGACGCGGTGCCAACCATCAGCGCCAGAAACAAGAGCGCGAATACTTTTTTCATGATGCAGTCCTTGGTCAGGGTTTCAACGCTTTGTAGAGAAACGGAAGACTTTTCTCCATCCGGTAATCGATGCCCGAATGCGTGTCATCGAATTCTTCGTAGACATGTTTGACACCGGCTTTGGCCAAACGTTTCGACAAAATGCGCGCGCCGAAATGAATGTTGTACTGGTCGCGCCAGCCGCAATCGACAAAGATTCCTTTGAGCGTTTTCAGGTTGCCGGCGTATTTGCTTACCAGATTGATCGGGTCGTGCTTTAGCCACGCATTCCAGCGCGCATCGATCCGCTCACCCGTTTCCAGATTGAACGGCAGGCGAAAACCGAGTTTGGTTTTCGGATCGGGATCATAACTCGCGGCCATGGCAAGAATCATCAGCGCGTGGCCTTCGTTGGCGGTGAGTTTCTCCTGTTTCCAAACGTGATCGAGAAAATTTTTCACGCGACCATCGTCGATGCCGGCGGCAACTTTTTTTTCTTCACGCAACACCTGAATCCCCCCCGCCAGCCGTTTCACGGTGCGGTGCTTCATGATTTCGGTCAGCGTATCGGGCCAATCGTGCATGTAGACAAAATCGAAATGGGCGTCGCCGGAATGGTTCGCGATGGCACTCCAATATTTTGCGTATTTCATGCCGTGAATCATCGAACCGTAGCCACCCGATGATTTGCCGAAACAGCCGCGATGATCACGCGAGGCGAGCGTGCGAAATTCGCGATCCACAAACGGGATCAACTCTTTGGTGAGGTAATCGGCATAGTTGCCGATGGCGGAGGAATTGATGTACTGGTTGCCGCCGAGCGCGCTAAAGCAATCGGGGAATACCAAAATGGCCGGACCCATTTTGCGTTCGTGGATCAGGCGCGCGGCACGTTCGGGAATATTTTCTTCCCAATTCCGCCAATTGGTGTGGCTGAAACCCGAGCCCATGAAACCGACCAGATCCCACAACACCGGAAAGCGTTTGCCTTTGTGCAACGGTTGATCGTATTGCGGCGGCAACCAGACGGCGAGTTTGCGAACGTGCGGGTCGCCCAAGGCATTGCCTTCAAGCACGCGCGAAGTGTGTTCAAGTGTGACGCTGCGGCCTTCCAGCCACGCGGGACGTTTCAGTGCCATGTCGGGTTGCTCCGCAAATTGCGCATCGAGTGATCGCGAACGCCTGCATTATCGCAGAGCCATCCGCGTGATGGACGGCATGCGCGTGGCCGCACGCAACGACGAGCAAGCGTACCCCGCCCTGTTAAAATTCGCCACGCAATCATCATTTCAAAAGGATCCTCAAATGACCGTTTCCATGTATGCCTGTTCCGTACCCGTCCTGCAAAAAGGGCTGGGCAATCTCAAAACGCTGTTGCAAAAAGGCGAGGCTTATGCCGTCGCGAAAAAAGTGGATGCGCCGGTATTGCTGAACGCACGCCTCGCCCTCGACATGTTCACGCTCACGCGGCAGGTGCAAATCGCCACCGATACCGCCAAGGGTGCGTGTGCGCGTCTCTCCGGGCAGGAAATCCCGAAGTATGAAGACAACGAAGCGGGCTTCGCCGATCTGTACGCGCGCATCGATAAAACAATTGCGTTCATTTCGGGCATCAAGGCCGCCGACATCGACGGCCAGGAAGACCGCGACATTGCAATTGCGCCAGGCGGCAAGGAATTGAAATTCAAGGGGCAACCGTATTTGCTGCTGTGGGTATTGCCGAATTTTTATTTTCATGTGATGGCGGCCTACGCAATTCTCAGGCACAACGGGGTTGACGTGGGCAAGATGGATTATCTTGGCACGATCTGAGATTTCCACAATTTCCACAATTTCCGCAATTTCCGCGATTTCCGCGATTTCCACAACCCCGCGCGGCCGCATGCCCGGCATGCGGCGCGCGGCAATATGGCTGGCCGCGATCTCGATAGCCGCCTATCTTGCCGTGATCACCCTGGTGTATTTCCGTCAGGAATCATTGATTTTTCATCCGGTAACACTGCCGGCTGATTTCCGTTTTTCGTTGCCCGGTGTCGAGGAAAAATCCGTTCAGGTACCGGGTGCCACGCTGTCTGCGTTGCATTTGCGGCTGCCGAACCCCAACGGCGTGGTGTTTTTTCTGCACGGCAATTCGGGCAATCTTCATTCGTGGTTCACCAGCGTGGATTTCTACCGGCGCACGAACTTTGACTTATTCATCCTCGACTATCGCGGCTTCGGCAAAAGCACCGGCACCATCGATAGCGAAGCGCAATTGCACGCTGACGTTCGCGCTGCGTGGGATAGCGTCGCATCGCAATACGCGCACCGGAAGCGGGTAATTTATGGCCGCTCGCTGGGTACCGGCCTCGCCGCCAAACTGGCGGCGGACGTGCAGCCCGACCTCACGGTTCTGGTCTCACCGTTTGTGAGCCTCGCGGAAATCGGCAAACTGCGCTATCCGTGGCTGCCGCAATTGATCATGCGCTATTCGATGCGCACCGATGAATGGCTGCCGATGGTCAAGCGTCCGGTATTTATCCTGCATGGCGACCTCGACACGGTGATCCCGATTCAGCAAGGCGAACAATTGAAGCAGATTCGCAATGGTAGTGAGATGCTGGTAATCAAAGGTGCGGGCCACAATGACATTCAGAAATTTCCCGCGTATCTTGATGGGCTTGCCGAGCGATTGCAAAAATTGTAGCGGCGCGGAAATTGGTCCCCAGGGCCGCTGCTAGCGCGACGCATCAATTACGCGAATTTTTTCGCGGCGTTCCTTGCCGTCACGCATCACAGTGAATTCGGCGACGTTACCGATGCCGGCGCGATCCAGTTCCGCCACAAACGTTGAGAGCGTATCCACCGCCCGGCCATTCACGGCGGTGATCACGTCGCCCAGTTCGCCGGTGCGCGTGCTCAACGGTTTTAGTCCCGCGTGGGCAGCCGGCCCGCCGGAACGAATGCCATTGATCACCACGCCTTTGATGCCGTTTCGCGCCACCACGAAGGGATCGAACGGAACGATGCCGATGCCGGGGCTGGCGGCACGTCCACGCGCGATCAATTGCGGCACGATGCGGTTGACCAGATCAACCGGAATTGAAAACCCGACGCCGGCCGAACTGCCGGATGACGAACGAATCGCGGTGTTCACGCCGATCAATCGGCCGGCGCTATCCAGCAATGGCCCGCCGGAGTTGCCCGGATTGATGGCGGCGTCGGTCTGGATCGCGCCGGCGATTTCGGCATAATCCTGCGTCGGTAAATAACGATCCAGCGCCGAGATGACGCCGGTGGTGAGCGTGCGCGAAAATCCGAAAGGGTTGCCGATCGCGATCACCGATTGGCCGACTTTCAAATCGCGCGAAGTACCAACGGGAATCGGTTTCAATCCGGGTGCAACGGTTTTCAATTTCACCACTGCAAGATCGTATTCCGGCGCGCCGCCGACGAATTCGGCGGCAATGGGATCTTTGCCGGCATCGAGTTGCACGACAATTTTCCGGGCATTTTCGATGACGTGATAGTTGGTCACCACATGACCGGCGCTATCCCAGACGAACGCGCTGCCGGCACCTTGCGCAACACCGACTGCAAAGAATCCGCTGCGTTCGAGCCGTTCGGTGGTGATGTACGCAACCGACGGCGCGGCCTGCTCGAACAGCGCGATCAGGCTTTTTTCGGAATCGAGCAGCGAACCGCGTGGCGAGACCGCTCGCGGTTCAACCGGACGATCGGCAGTTCGCTGAGCAACAACCGGGAGGATCGCCGCGAGTGCGATGAGCGCGATAAGCGCGATAAGCAAAATTCTTTTCATTTCTTGTGCTGCTCCAATATTGCCCGCTAATCCAGCGGTGTCTGCAAAAACTCCGGTCGCGATTCGGCGCGCAATGAGTACGCCGCCAGACGCGGATAATCGGCCGCCCGCACGGCGTCGGCCATCACAAATTGGGTAAAGCGCCACGCAACCGCGATGCAAACATCGTCTTGCAAAAACCGCTCGCCATGCAGCCACGGTGATGCGGTGCCGGCAAGTTTGTCCAGCGCCGCGAGTGCGCCGTTCATCTGTTGCGTGACACGATCGAGCCAGGGCGCGTGTTGTTTGTCCACCGGCCGCAGCGTAAGTTCATAAAATCGTTGCACCGATTTTTCGCACACCGCCAGTGCCACGCCGATATTCCCAAGCGCCTGTCGCCGGCTAGCGGGCTCAATCGGCATCAAACGCTTTTCGACTGGCACCAAACTCTCAAGGTAATCAACAATGAGCGTTGAATCCATCAACACTTCGCCGTCGTCGCAAATGAGCGTCGGCACCTTCACCGCCGGATTGATGGCGCGAAATTCGTGGTAGTTGCGAAAGACCGACAAGGGCCGGTGTTCATAGGGAATCCCCATCAACTTCATGGAAATCGCGACTCGGCGAACGTAGGGCGAATCGAGCATGCCGATCAATTGCATACAGCCTCCAGAATATCAATACGCCAATTTTCACCTGAAATTCCACTTCCGCCAAAAAATGGACTTGGCAAGGTGGACGCGTTATGTCGCCATCTGGTTATTCCAATTCCCGATCATTACAACAGTAAATGCTGTCATTCCCGCGAACAACCACAGGGGTTGCGCCGAGCGGGAATCCATTTTCTACTCTGCCAAACATGGATTCCCGCTTTCGCGGGAATGACAATAATTACTGCCTCAATGAAATGAAAATCGAATTGCTTGTAAAGGACGTACAACAAGCCACCCATGAACAAAGTCCAACTCGATTTGCTGTTTCACGCCATGGCCAGCCAGCCTCGGCGCGCGATTCTGGAAGTGATCCGCGCGCACCCCGGCTGCAACATCAATTTCGTGACCGAACATTTTTCGACGCCGTCTGGCGCGAGCTCACCAAACAGGGCGAACGCAAAGTGTTTTTTGAAAATTTGGCACACGATTTTCCGCATCGAATTATTTACGGGATGAAAGCCGATGGCGCGATGAAGGCGCGCATCGAAGGCCAGATTCAAGGCAAGGCGCGTGGGATGGAGTGACGATTTGAGGCGGGAAAGTAATTCGGTTCTCTTAACACTGACGCGCTTGCAATTGTCATCCTCGCGCACGCGGGGATCCATTTGCAGCGCCGCCGTAGGTGACGGGAACGACGCTGTCATCCTCGCGCACGCGGGGCCCATTTGCAGCGCCGCCGTAGGTGACGGGAGCGACGCTGTCATCCTCGCGCACGCGGGGATCCATTTTTCCCCTCGATAATAGTTGACGCAAAATGGATTCCCGCGTTGACCAAAGGGAATCCCTTTCCCGGACGCGGAAGTTGACAACTGTCCCTGACTGACGGAGTACGCCGACACTACAATTCAAGCACTGGTGCGGCGTTCGACGACTTTTCGCCCGGAAACGCCCGCCGATACTGGGGTTTTCCTTCCTCCCGCACAGAACTACGGCATCACCTCAACATTGACATCCCGGCGATCCGCCTGCCCTGCCTCATCCACCGCGCGCAACACAAAGCGGCCCGCGCGCGGCGGTTGCCAACTTAGCCCTTCACCCGCATTGGCTTGACCCAGAAATGCGCCATCGGCAAACCAGAAAAGTTTGCCGCGCGGCGCTTCAGCGCGCAGTGAAATTGCCACCGGATTCGAGATGCGCGTGGTGTAGGTAACGGCGCGTAGCGGCGAGACGATTTGCGGTTCGGCGGTTCGGTTGCTCCGTTGACCCACGCCGCCATTGCGCCTGCAGCGAATTGACCAATTTGGCCGGCAACATCACGGCACGATCTTTGTTGCCCTTCGCCTCGCGTACGATGATCGTGTTGCGCGTGAAATCGATATCCTTCACCCGCAATCGCATCGCCTCCAGGATGCGCAAGCCAGTGTCATACAACAGTTGCGCCATCAGCAGGAACTCGCCTTCCATCTGCGAAAATATTCGAGCCACCTCATCGGGCGATAAGGTGACCGGCAGCCGCTTCACCTCGCGAGGGCGGCCAATCGTTTCCAGCCACGGGAGATCGATGCCGAGCACCTTCACATATAAAAACAGCAATGCGGACAATGCCTGACGATGCGTTGATGCCGACACGTTTCGCTTCGCGACCAGCCACATCAGGAACGCCTCCACTTCGGCCTTGCCCATTTCGGCCGGATGACGCAATTGATGAAAGCGAATGAACGCCCGCGCCCAGTAGACATACGCTTCTTCCATCCTTAAACTGTATTGCATGTACCGAATCCGCTCCCGCAACTGATCCAGAACGCGCACAGACTGCAAAGGCGGCAGGTGTTTTTTCACACTTTTGTTAGTGCGATACATGTGTACCGTATATTGATCGAAACCCGCGCCTGTCAAGGGTTTCAAGGCCGCTGGTTCCGGGATGTTAGACACCCGCCCGGGATGGTAGACAGCGTGTTAGTGTCGATAACTCGTTAGGGCTTCTGGGACGCACATTGGAACACGGCGAATTTGTTC
>JANLQC010000412.1:0-3699 GCA_031367575.1 Betaproteobacteria bacterium
CCTTGGAGAAATCGTGAATGCCGAATACGACGTGTTTCACCGTCGCGTACTGCATCAGATCGGGCGCGATCTTGAGTGATTTCGGGTGCTCGATGATCGGTTGAATTGTCATGCGGTGATTGAGCCCCACCAGCACCGCCGAAAGATCGCGGATTTCCGGCGAGCCATACGCCTCGCCTGCTTTGGCGAGCATCACCACATCGATGTGATCGGATAGATCGCGCACCATCTGCATGTCTTTTTCGTATTCCTCGGTGCGGAACGGATTGATCCTGACGGCGACCTGCACTTCCTTTCTTTTTTTCATGCCCGGCAATTCGCGGCGCAACAATTCGCGCGACATTTCCTTTTGCCGGCAACCGTCTTCCAGATCGAATATCAGCGTATGCGAATTGGTGCCGGAAGCATGTTTTTTGAAGCGCTGCGACGCTTGCTCGAGGTCTTCATACAAACCGAGCGTGGGAGCGTACTTGACCGGGGGATAATAAATCTGGATCCCGGGCCAGTAGTCGCCCAGCATATCGGCAGTCATGCCGTGATGGTCGGATTCAGGAAGTGCTTCTGCGCGCGCATGTTTCATCGGTTTCTCCTGCGGCCGGCGTTGGTGAAAAGGCAACTGCAACGCCGTCAACTTACACCGAATGTTGCAGCGCGTCAATAACTCTTATAATAGACATAAGACAACTTATTGGAGATGAAAATGGCGCGCCAATAAATTTCCGCAGGTGCCGCATGCGCCGCATGCGCTAACCTTCAGGTACGCTCGATTTACGCGATGAGTCGGCGCGAGTAAAATGAATTCGTCAATACAAATTTCCCAGGGAGAAATATCATGAATAACCGCGATGTGGTGGTACTAGGGGCGGCACGGTCAGCGATCGGAACATTCGGCGGATCGCTTGCCGATATCGAACCGGCCGAATTGGCCGGCAATGTCATGAAAGAAGCGGTCAAGCGGTCGGGGGTAGATCCCAAGGCGATCAATTATGTAACGGTCGGCAACACGATCCCGACCGAGAGCCGCTTTGCCTATGTGGCGCGGGTGGCGTCAATCCAGGCGGGACTGCCGATGGACTCGGTGGCGATGTCGGTGAACCGGCTGTGTTCCTCCGGCCTGCAAGGCATTGTCACGACCGCGCAGAACATTTTGCTCGGCGATTGCGACTATGGCGTGGGCGGTGGCGTGGAAGTAATGAGCCGCGGCGGATATCTGTCGACCGCGATGCGCAGCGGTGCGCGCATGTGCGACACCAAACTTATCGACACCATGGTTGCAACGCTGACCGATCCGTTCGGGGTGGGTCATATGGGCATCACGGCAGAAAACCTGGTCACCAAATGGGGCATTACCCGCGAAGAGCAGGACGCGGTCGCGGTCGAATCCCACCGCCGCGCGGCGCTGGCGATTTCCGAGGGACGCTTCAAGTCGCAAATTGTGCCGATCACAATGAAGACCAGAAAGGGTGAGGTCATTTTCGACACAGACGAACATGTGAAACCCGGCACGACCATGGAGACGCTGGGAAAGATGAAACCCGCGTTCAAAAAAGATGGCGGCACCGTGACGGCCGGCAACGCTTCCGGCGTCAACGACGGCGCTGCTTTTTTTGTGCTTGGCGACGCCACTCTTTCGGCGGCGGCGGGTTACAAGGCGATCGCGCGGCTGGTGTCGTATGCGGTGGCGGGCGTACCGAACGAAATCATGGGCGAAGGTCCGATACCTGCCACCAAGCTCGCCATGAAAAAAGGCGGCGTGACGCTCGACCAAATGGATGTGATCGAAAGCAATGAAGCTTTCGCCGCGCAGGCCATTGCCGTTTCGCGCGGACTCGGATTGGACCCCAAGAAAACCAATCCCAATGGCGGTGCCATTGCGCTTGGCCATCCGATCGGATGTTCAGGGGCATTTCTTGCCACCAAGGCGATATATGAGTTGCATCGCACCGGCGGCCGTTACGCGCTGGTGACGATGTGCATCGGCGGCGGGCAAGGCATCGCGGCGGTATTTGAACGCGTTTAAACGTCGCCCCGTCACGGGCATTTTCACGCCAGACAAGAGTCAAGTAACCCATTGCAAACAGGAGCGTTTCATGTCATCGATCGAATCGGTCTCGCACGAAAATCGTATTTTCAATCCACCGCAAGCATTGGTCAGTCAGGCCAACATTTCCGGAATGCCTGCCTATCTGGCGCTATGTGCCGAGGCCGAAAAGGACTATGCCGGTTTTTGGGGCCGGCTCGCGCGCGAAAATCTTGACTGGCACAAACCTTTCACGCAAGTGCTCGATGAATCAAAGGCACCGATGTTTCGCTGGTTCCATGACGGCGAACTGAATGCCTCATACAACTGTCTGGATCGCAATCTCACCAACGGCAACGCGGAAAAGACGGCGATCATTTTTGAAGCCGATGATGGTGCCGCAACAAAAATTACCTACCGTGAACTGCATCGGCGCGTGTGCAAATTCGCCAATGCGCTGAAAACCAAGGGCGTTAAAAAGGGTGATCGCGTCATCATCTATATGCCAATGACCATCGAGGGTGTGATCGCGATGCAGGCGTGCGCACGCATTGGCGCAATCCACTCGGGGGTATTTGGCGGATTTTCAGCCAAGTCGGTGCAGGAGCGCATCATCGACGCCGGTGCGGTCGCGATCATCACGGCCGATGAACAAATGCGCGGCGGCAAGGCGCTGCCGATCAAAAATATTGTCGATGAAGCGTTCGCGATGGGTGGCTGCGAGCACTTGAAAGCCTGCATCGTTTACAAACGCACCGGCGGCAACGTCAGCATGACCGCGGGACGCGATCATTGGTGGCACGAAGTCGAAGCCGCTGGCAGCGAAGTCTGCGAGCCGGAATGGGTGAACGCCGAGCATCCGTTATTCATTCTCTACACGTCGGGCTCAACAGGAAAGCCAAAAGGCATCCAGCATTCCACCGGCGGCTATTTGCTGTGGGCGCATTTGACAATGAAGTGGACGTTTGACTCAAAACCGGATGATGTTTTCTGGTGTACCGCCGATATCGGCTGGGTGACGGGTCATTCGTACATCACTTACGGCCCACTCTCGGTTGGTGCCACCGAGATCGTGTTTGAAGGCGTGCCCACCTATCCGAACGCGGGCCGTTTCTGGGAAACCATTCAGAAGCACAAGGTTAACGTTTTTTACACCGCGCCGACCGCGATTCGCTCGCTCATTAAAGCCGGCGAAGTCGATCCGAAAACGCATCCGCGCAATTTCGATTTGAAGTCGCTGCGCATTCTCGGCTCGGTCGGCGAGCCGATCAATCCGGAAGCGTGGATGTGGTACTACGAAAACGTCGGCGGCTCGCGCTGCCCGATTGTCGATACGTTCTGGCAAACCGAAACCGGCGGGCACATGATTTCGCCGCTGCCTGGGGTGACGCCGATGATTCCGGGCTCATGCACGCTGCCGCTGCCCGGCATCATGGCCGCGATTGTCGATGAGACCGGCCACGATGTCGCGAACGGCAACGGTGGCATTCTGGTCGTGAAGCGTCCATGGCCGTCGATGGTGCGCACCATCTGGAACGACGCCGAACGATTTCAGAAAACCTATTTACCCGAAGAACACGGCGGCAATTTATACCTCGCAGGCGATGGCGCGGTGCGCGACAAAGTACACGGCTACTTCACCATCATGGGCCGCATCGACGACGTGTTGAACGTGTCAG
>JANLQC010000415.1:0-7079 GCA_031367575.1 Betaproteobacteria bacterium
ACAACGGCAAAGTGGAAAAATTAACAGCCGTCCGCGTTGAATGGAAAGAAGGGAAAATGCAGGAAGTGGCCGGTTCCGAATTTGAAATGAAGGCCGATCTGGTGTTACTCGCGATGGGTTTTCTCGGCCCGGAGCGCAACGGGATGCTGGAGCAATTCGAGGCAATCGGCGTGGACAAAGACGCGCGCGGCAACGTGAAAGCGGCGACGGAAGGCGCACATGCCTATCAAACGGCCAACCCGAAAGTATTTGCCGCAGGCGACATGCGGCGCGGCCATTCGCTGATCGTTTGGGCGTTTCGCGAAGGTCGACAATGCGCGCGCACGGTTGATGAATATTTGATGGGCCGTTCCGAATTGCCGCGCTGAACTGCGCCTATTTCGCGCCGCATCGTTGGACATCGAAAAAAGTCCCGCACCACCGAGGCACAGCGTTGTTTCCGCAAATTGAAAACGCTAGCATTGGTGCGGTGTTCAGAACAAAAATGCCCGGAAATCCGCACCAATGTTGGGTTTCGGTATTTGTGACGACAATCAAACGACGCGGCGGCGAATGAGATAATCCACCCGCGCAAACGTCTGATCGCGCCTTTTCTTTCCGCCAAAATGACTCTTCAAAACGATACGTTGCTGCGCGCACTGATGCGCGAACCCACTCCCTATACGCCGATCTGGATCATGCGCCAGGCCGGGCGCTACCTGCCGGAATACAACGCCACCCGCAAGCGCGCCGGCAGCTTCCTGGGGCTTGCCAGGAGCCCCGACTATTGCACCGAAGTCACGTTGCAGCCATTGGATCGTTTCGCGCTCGATGCCGCGATTCTTTTTTCCGACATCCTCACCGTTCCTGACGCGATGGGGCTGGGGCTGTATTTTGTCGATGGCGAAGGGCCGAAGTTCGAGCGCACCGTGCGCACCGAAGAAGAGGTAAAAAAATTGGCGGTCGCCGATATCGGCAAACTCCGCTATGTCACCGATGCCGTCGCGCAAATCCGCGGCGCGCTGAACGGCCGCGTCCCCCTGATCGGGTTTTCGGGCAGCCCCTTCACGCTCGCCTGTTACATGATCGAAGGCGGGGGCTCGGACGATTTTCGCCATGTGAAAACCATGCTCTACCAGCGCCCGGATTTGCTGCATGCCATTCTCGACAAGAACACCGAAAGCGTGATTGCCTACCTGAACGCGCAAATCGACGCGGGTGCGCAGGCGGTGATGCTGTTTGACACTTGGGGCGGCACGCTTGCACATCACGCCTATCGCGAATTCTCACTTGCCTATGCCGAGCGGGTGATGGCGGGATTGAAGAGAATCAATGAAGCGCGCGTGGTACCGCGAATTTTTTTCACCAAGGGTGGCGGATTGTGGCTGGAGCCGATGGCCGCGATCGGTGCCGATGCGCTGGGGCTCGATTGGACCGTCAATTTGCGTGACGCCAAGCAACGCGTCGGAAACAAAGTCGCGTTGCAGGGGAATCTGGATCCCAATACGCTGTTCGGCGACGACGACACAATTGAGCGCGAAGCACGGCGTGTGTTGGCCGAATTTTCCTCTGACCACAACGCGAATGGCCATGTTTTCAACCTTGGTCATGGCATTTCGCAATTTACCCATCCAGAACGCGTTGAAGCACTCGTTAACGCTGTTCACCGCGTCAGTGCTAGGGCCTAGTCGCTCGGTCGTGTCAAGGAAAATATTTTTGAGCTTGATGGCATCGAACGCTTGCTTATGCACAGAAACCTTGTTCTTCGGAGATAGCGCCGTTAATTCGTGCCCTTTGAGAGATAAGCCAAGTAAATATTTGTATTAAAACGAATATTTTTGATTTTGCGCAGTGCAGAAAACTCTGTTGCGGCATGCGCGCCGATGAAAGCCGCACCGCAACCGGAGCTATGCACAATGTTATCCACAGGCTGGAATGCCATTATCCGCGCGGGTTTCCGCGCGCTTCCTAGGCAAATTTTTCTGACATGAAATTGAACATCGTCCAAGTCGCATTGGACCTCCCGCTGGATAAACACTTCGACTTTCTCGCGCCGGACGCGACAATTTCCGACATCGGCCGATTGGTGGTCGTGCCGTTTGGCAATAAACTGTTAAGCGGCGTCGTGGCAGGCCTGAGTGGATCGACTGATGTCGCACCCGAGAAATTAAGACCGGTCAAATTCATCCAAACCGCATTGCCTAAATTTTCAGCAGCAGACTTTGCACTGATTCATTTTTGCCAGCACTATTATCACCATTCTTTTGGCGCAATCGCGTTGAATGGACTGCCCCGAGTGATGCGCGCCACGCGCATGTACGCACCAAAAATGGATCAAATGGCAACGATCACCCGCGCCGGACGTGAAGCACTTGCCACGATTCCCGCGCGCGCGGCCGCACAGCGCGCCGTGCTCGAGGCGATTGGTCACGCGCCACAATCGGTGGCGTCGCTCAAATCGCGCGTTGATCGCGCCGCTGCCATCTTGCGGGCGTTGCAGGTGAAAGGCTGGATCGCGTTGCCGGAATGCGCCGTCACCGATTTTGCACGTGAGAGCCTGCCGCGGGCGCGAATTTTTGTGCCCGGCCCGGCATTGAATCCCGAGCAGGAAAGCGCGCTCGCACAGGTCCGTGCCGGTCGCGGCACCTACGCGCCATTCCTGCTTTCCGGCATCACCGGCAGCGGCAAGACCGAAGTCTATTTGCAGGTGATCGCCGACACATTGGCAAGCGGTAAGCAGGCACTGGTACTGATGCCGGAAATCAATCTCACGCCACAATTTCTGCGCCACCTGCAAGCGCGTTTTCCGGATTCCACCATCGTTGAACAACATAGCGGCCTCGCCGATGTTCCGCGTTTCAATGGCTATATCGATGCCGCATCCGGGCGCGCCGATATCGTCATCGGCACCCGCCTCGCCGTGTTCACGCCGATGCCAGCGCTCGGCATCATCATTGTCGATGAAGAACACGATTCGTCTTTCAAGCAGCAGGAGGGGTTTCGCTATTCGGCGCGCGACGTCGCCGTGTTCCGCGCGAGCGCGGCAGCGTGCCCGGTGGTGCTTGGCTCCGCCACGCCTTCGCTGGAAAGCGTGCAAAACGTTGCACGTGGCCGTTTCAGCGAATTGAAATTGCTGCGGCGCGCGTCGGCAAACGCGTTCCTGCCGGTCATCGAATTCATTGATCTCAACGTTGAGCGCGCCGAAGAAGGGCTGTCGGTTTCATTGATCAAGGCATTGGACGCAACCGTCAAACGCGGTGAGCAGGCACTGGTGTTCATCAATCGGCGTGGTTATTCGCCCGCCCTCGTTTGTGCGCACTGCGGCTGGATGCCGGGCTGCACGCGTTGCAATGCGCGCCTCGTTTTCCATCAGCGTGAACGGCAAATGAAGTGTCACCACTGTGGCTTTCAGTCGCGCGTGGCGAGCGTTTGCGCCGATTGTGGCAGCCACGAATTGGTGCCGGCCGGGCAAGGCACCGAGCGCGTGGAAATCGCCTTGCGCGCGCATTTGCCGTTTGCCCGCATCGCGCGCGTTGACCGCGATTCCACGCGCAAGCGCGGCTCGGCCGAAAAGATTTTCAGCGCCGCCGCCGCACATGAGCTCGATGTGCTGGTCGGCACGCAAATGCTCTCCAAGGGGCACGATTTTCCGCGCATCACGCTGGTTGGAGTGGTGAACGCCGATGGCGCGATGTTCTCGGCTGACTTTCGCGCGGCCGAACGGATGGTCGCGCAACTCACGCAAGTCGCCGGCCGCGCGGGTCGTGCGGAACTGCCGGGAAGGGTGTTGATTCAAACGCGCTTCGCCAGGCATCCGCTTTATGCCGCGGTGGCCGCGCAGGATCACGCGCGCTTCGCTGCAATGGCGATGGCCGAGCGTAAGATCGCGCACCTGCCGCCTTACACTTTTCTCGCGCTATTGCGTGCGGAGGCGAAATCGGTGCAAGCACTTTGCACGTTCATGGCGTTCGCCTTTGACGCTGCGCGCGAGATTCAACCCGCCTCATCGTTGCAAGTCTGGGATCCGGTCGCCGCCCCGCTTTCGCGCAAGGCAGGATTCGAGCGCATGCAACTGATGGTGCAAGCCGGCTCGCGCGCCGAATTGCAAAACTTCCTGACCTGTTGGCTGCCAATGGTGCGCTCCCGCGATTCGCGCGCCGTGAAATGGCTGATCGATGTTGACCCGCTCGATGTTTAGCGAAATATCGGACTGAAATATAGAAACCCTAATACTGGCGCGGTTCCCGGCCAATAAATGCCTTGAAACCCGCACCAATACTGGTGTTTCCACTAATTGTGCGGGCTTACCGCCAATCAACACAACCGCGAAAAATCGCTTTCCAAAGCCCATCCCGCTATAATTTCCGACTTACCTTTGAGTGTTCTGCATGCCTTCTGCCGCCTTCACCGACAATAAAAGCGCCATTGCCGCGCTATTCCAGCAGGCCTTGTACGCCGCCTTTCCGGCCCTGCGCAATGAAGCGAATTCATTCGTGATCGACGTTGAGAAGCCGAAGAATCCGGATCACGGCCACTTTGCCGTCAATAGCGCGTTGCAACTTGCAAAGAAACTGGGCCTCAAACCGCGCGATATCGCCGCCGCCATCGTAAACGCGTTGCCCGCCTCCGATTTACTTGCCGGAACGCCGGAAATCGCCGGCCCCGGATTCATCAATATTCGCTTGGCCTCAAGCGCCGAAACACGCGTCGTCGCCGCAATTTTTTCGGCGGGTGAAAATTTCGGCAACAGTACCACCGGTGGCGGTCAGAAAGTCATGGTCGAATTCGTGTCCGCGAACCCGACCGGGCCGTTACATGTCGGTCACGGCCGCGGTGCGGCGACGGGTGACACCCTGGCGCGCCTGCTTGACGCGCAAGGCTTCAATGTCAGCCGCGAATTTTATTACAACGATGGCGGCGCGCAGATCAACAATCTTGCGTTGTCAGTTCAGGCGCGCCTGCGTGAGCGGGCGGGCATTGCTGCGCCGTTCCCGGAAGACGGCTATCGCGGCCAATACATAACCGAAATTGCCGAACGCTATGCACAGGAAAATGGCGCTGATGCCAACGGCGACCGACTTGAGGCCGTGCAAAAATTTGCCGTGGCCGCGCTGCGCCACGAGCAGGATCTCGATCTCAAGGCGTTTGACGTGCGCTTCGATGTTTTTTTTCTCGAGTCCTCGCTTTATACCGACGGCCTTGTCGAACAGACCGTCAATCACCTGGTGAAGATGGGCCACACCTATGAGCGGGACGGCGCGCTGTGGTTAAAGAGCACGGAGTATGGCGACGACAAGGATCGCGTCATGCGCAAATCCGACGGTACCTACACTTACTTTGCGCCCGATGTGGCGTACCACGTCACCAAATGGCAGCGCGGATTTACCCGCGCCATCACCGAGCTCGGCGCTGACCATCACGGTTCACTCGCGCGCGTGCGGGCCGGCCTGCAGGCGATGGAAATGGGCGTGCCGAGCGGCTATCCGGAGTACGTCCTGCACCAGATGATTACCGTCATGCGCGGCGGTGAAGAAGTGAAAATTTCCAAGCGCGCCGGCAGTTATGTGACGCTGCGCGACCTGATCGACGAAGTCGGCTGCGACGCCACCCGCTACTTTTTTGTCATGCGCAAATCCGATTCGCAATTGACCTTTGATATTGATCTGGCCAAGAGCCGCTCGGAAGATAATCCGGTGTACTACGTTCAGTACGCACATGCCCGAATTTGCAGCGTACTCGGGCTGTGGGGCGGCGATGTGGCGACACTGAATGCGGCCGATTTATCGCCGCTGGTGAGCAAATACGAATCCGATATCCTGCGCACGCTAGCCGATTTTCCGGAGCTTCTCGCCACCGCCGCGCGCGAACTTTCGCCGCATTTGGTTTGCGTTTACCTGGCGGATCTCGCGGCCAAATTGCATAGTTTTTATAATGCGGAAAAGTTTTTGGTCGAGGATGAAAAAGTGAAATTGGCGAGACTGGCATTGATTGCGGCGACGCGACAGGTGCTGAAAAATGGCCTTGCCATGCTGGGTGTGAACGCGCCGGAGAAAATGTAGATCATGGCCAGGGACATTGACGCCGCGCCAGACTCCGGGATGGGCGGCCCCCGAAGCGCGGCACCGGCCAAAAAGCGCCGCCTCAATCCGATGTTCATTGGCATCATGATCGGTTTGTTGTTGGGGGTTGGCCTCGCATTGGGTCTCGCCATCTGGGTCAATCGCGCCAACAATCCGTTTATTGAAAAATCGCGGCCGGTTGACGCGTTGCCGACTATTTCTGTCAAGCCGCCGACGGCAACGGGGACGGGCATGGCACCCGCAACCGGGGCACCATTGACGACCAAAGGCGAAGCGGAAAAGCCGCGATTCGAGTTCTATCAAATTTTGCCGGGCGAGAAGGGCGAGAAGGGCGAGAAGGGCGAAAAGAGTGAAAAAGGTGAAAGGCACAACACGGGCGACAAAGTGGGCAAGAGCGAAAAGCCGGCCAAGTCCGAACCGGTCATTTCCGTCCCGCCGTCCCGCCCCGCAGAGCCGCAATCGTCCATCGCCGCGACCGCGAAACCGCCGGCCAAACTGGATATAAAGCCCGCCAACGGCGACATATTTCATTTGCAGGCGGGTGCCTACCAAAGCACGACCGACGCCGAGAACATGAAGGCCAAGATCGCCTTTGCCGGCTTTGAGGCGGCGGTGCGCCCTGTCAACTTGCCCGACAAGGGAACGTTATATCGAGTGCGGCTCGGGCCATTCAAGAGCCTCGATGAAGTGAACAGAATCAAGGCGGCGCTGTCACAGGGTGGCATTTCCGCTTCCGTCGTCAAAGGCTCGGACTAGTAATTTCTCAATCTCCAAATCATTTCCCCCCGTCAACAGGATAGAACATGAACTTTCAATTGATGATTCACCGCACCCGTGTTGCCGCGCCCGCCACATTTTTCGCATTTGCCGCATTTGCCACATTTGCCCTGGGCAATTTGCTGGCCCACTCCGGCCAGCCCGACCGGGCGCGTAAGGCGCTGGCGAATGTGACGGCCTGGCTGGCCGGCCGCCCGCGCGATGAGCTGGTGCCCGAGGGCGATGGCCTGACCGCCGGCCGCC
>JANLQC010000419.1:0-1897 GCA_031367575.1 Betaproteobacteria bacterium
GCTCTCCTGATTGTTTTTTGACAAATGAAAGTTCCCCAAGCGGAGCGATCTCCTAAATGGGAAAACTCGCCGACCACCAGCGGGAAAACACGTTCGGTGGCAACGATATTTCCATCGTCAAACACCGCCCCATTCCCGACATGGCCGAATCATGAAGTAGCGTGACGCTACCAATTGAACCTATCCATCCCCAATCGCGACGATCAACGACCGATGTGTGGCATTACGAAAAGTCTCGGCAGCTATCCGTCACATTTGAGTTTTATCGGCGCGACGATGGCGACGATTCGCAACACTTGACACATTCGCGACAGGACTCACTCGTCAATCGCTGTAATTTGTGTTGCACCCTTGCAACAGCACCCACACTTGCACGCTCGGATGAGTGCGCGGCACGCAACAAACAAACGACAAGCGCTGGCGCGGCATCTGGCGGCATTTCGTCCCGAAAAGCCCGCCAAATGGCGTTCTGCAAATTCGTCGCATCGATGTCTGCCGCCACTTGCGGCGTCACACTGCTATCATCCTCAGACAATAAATGCGAGGAGACCGCCATGTTGAACGCACTGGATTTGATCGTTCCGCAACGTTACTGGGCGTGGACAATTTGCGGCATTCTGTGTATCGCGTGCATCCTGCTTTCCATTTTGTCGCCGTGGTGGACTTGGCCCGCACTCGCGTTCGGCGCGTTGACCCTCGTGGGATACATCGATTACTCGCAGCCGAGACAAGCAATCCGCCGCAACTATCCGGTGCTATCCCACTTCCGTTTTTTCTTCGAGTACGTGCGTCCGGAAATCCGCCAATACTTCATCGAGGCCGACAGCGACGAGTTGCCGTTTTCGCGCGCGCAACGCTCGATCATTTACCAGCGCGCAAAAGGCGCGGTCGATAAACGTCCGTTCGGTACGCAACTCAATGTCTATCAGCCAAACTACGAGTGGATGAACCATTCGATGTCTCCGACTGAAATCGGCAGCCATGATTTCCGATTTGTGATCGGCGGTGCCGGCTGCGAACAACCTTACTCGGCCAGCGTGTTCAATATTTCCGCGATGAGTTTCGGTGCGCTTTCGGCCAACGCGATTCTTGCGCTCAATGAAGGTGCAAAACGCGGCCACTTTTATCACGACACCGGTGAAGGGTCGATTTCGCGCCATCATCGTCAGAATGGCGGCGCTATGGGGTGGGAAATCGGCTCCGGATATTTTGGTTGCCGTGGCGGGCAGGGCGGATTCGACGAGGCGAAGTTCAAAGAAAACGCGGCATCGCCGCAAGTGAAGATGATCGAGATAAAGCTTTCCCAAGGGGCGAAACCCGGCCACGGCGGCGTCTTGCCGGGGGCCAAAGTCACCGCCGAAATTGCCGAAGCGCGCGGCGTGCCAATCGGCGTGGATTGCATTTCACCCGCCAAGCATTCGGCGTTTTCAACGCCGCTTGAAATGATGCATTTTGTGGTGAAGCTGCGTGAATTGTCCGGCGGCAAACCAGTCGGTATCAAGTTTGCCGTCGGGCACCCATGGGAATGGTTCGGCGTGGTGAAAGCGATGCTGGAAACCGGTATCACACCGGACTTCATCGTGGTCGATGGCGGCGAAGGTGGCACCGGGGCGGCACCGCTGGAATTCACTGATCACGTTGGCGCGCCGATGCGCGAAGCCTTGATGCTGGTACATAACACGTTGGTGGGCGTGAATTTGCGCCACAAAATCAGGATCGGCGCGTCAGCCAAAATTGTCACCGCGTTTGACGTGGTGCGCGCACTCGCGATGGGCGCCGATTGGTGCAATTCCGCGCGCGGCTTCATGTTCGCGCTGGGTTGCCTGCAAGCGCAAACCTGCCACACCGGTCAATGTCCGACCGGTGTGACCACGCAGGATCCGAAGCGCATGCGCGC
>JANLQC010000425.1:0-1562 GCA_031367575.1 Betaproteobacteria bacterium
TCGAAGACCCGCGTCGGCTCGTGGTCGTCAAGCCATGAGAGGCACCGACTTCGTCTGGGTGCTGGGCGGTGTCTTGCTCAACGCGGTTGTTCAATTGCTGTTGAAGGCGGGCACAACGCGTGTCGGTCACTTCGAATTCAACATGGACAATATCGTTCCCGTCGGCTGGCAACTCGCCTCGCAGCCGCACATTCTCACCGGCATGGGTTGCTACGCAGTTAGTTTGGTGGTGTGGATCATGGCACTGTCGCGGGTGCCGGTGAGCGTGGCCTATCCGCTGCTTTCAATTGGCTACGTGGTGAATGCATTCGCCGCGTGGTGGCTGTTCGGTGAATCGCTCGCGGCGCAAAAGTTGATCGGCATTGGATTCATTGTGGTCGGCGTGTGGCTGGTGGCGCGTTCGTGATGGCTTCCGCAACCCAGCCATTCCTGAATTTTTCGCGACCCACGCTGACTGACGCGATGGGTGAAGCCATCAAGGAAACACTGCTGTCACTGCAAATCACCAGCGGGCCGCAGGTGCAGGCGTTTGAAAAGGCATTGTCGGTCTATCACGGGGGGCGTCCGGCCTGCGTGTTTACCTCGGCGACGGCGGCGATGGAAGTCGCGTTGCAAGTTTGCGGCATTGGCGCCGCGCACGGAGGCAGCCCGAATGACGAAGTGATTACCTCGGCGATGACATTTTTCTCGGTGGGAAACATGATCGAGAAAGCGCACGCCAAAACCGTGTTTGTCGATTGCGGTCTCGAAACTAGAAATATCGATTGCGACCGGATCGAAGCCGCCATCACCGCCAACACACGCGCCATTATTCCAACCCATTTTTCCGGCCTGCCGTGCGATATGGATCACCTCTATGCCATGGCCGGCAAACATAAATTGCGTGTGATCGAAGATGCCGCGCTGGCGATAGGCTCGTCGTGGAAAGGCCGAAAAATCGGCGCGTTTGGCGATATTGCCACCTTCAGTTTCCACCCCAACAAGAACATGACCACCATCGAAGGTGGTGCCGCCGTGTTTGCGGACGAGCAGGAAGCAAAGCGCGCGGAAACGCTGCGATTCCACGGCATCGTGAAGCGGGCGGACGGCACCCGCGATGTCGATTTCCCCGGCGGAAAATTCAACATGAGCGATGTGTCGGCCAGATTGGGGCGTGAGCAATTGCCGCTGCTTGATGGCTGGTGCACCAAGCGACGTGATTTGGTTGAAGCCTATTACGGCGCGCTGGAAGCCGATGCGCCAAGCATCGGCCTCGAGCTCCCTGCCAAAGCGAATGCGGGCGATTACGCAGGCCATAGCTGGAACCTGTTTTGTGTTTTGCTGCCTCTGGATCGCATGAATATTGACCGCAAGTGCTTCATCGAAGCAATGGCCGAGCGGCAAATTGGCACCGGCGTGTCCTACGAAGCCATGCATCTTTCCACGCTGTTTCGCAGCAAGGGTCACCACGAGGGCGAATTTCCAAATGCCGAGCGCATCAGCCGCGAAACATTGACGCTGCCGCTGTTTCCGGCGATGACCAAAACTGACGTTGAGCGCGTGTGCGTCGCGTTGCTCGATAT